>JAZJYB010000276.1:13705-14503 GCA_040390685.1 Pseudomonadota bacterium
GGTCAGAATACAGACTTGAGATTGCCGATGCCGATGGCGATGGTATTCAGGTGGCACTACGTTCAAACGAGCCTATCATTTCACCCGCCTGGTCGCCAGATGGCACCAAGTTGGCGTATGTCTCGTTTGAAGCCAAGAAACCTATCGTCTATGTACAAAATTTGATCACGCGTGAACGCACGGTCATTGCCAATTACAAGGGCAGTAATTCAGCCCCGGCATGGTCGCCTGATGGTAGTAAGCTGGCAATTGCGCTCTCGCGTGATGGTTTGACCCAGATTTATTTGGTGAATGCGAATGGCACTGGCTTGCAACGCTTAACTACCACTAGCGGGATTGATACTGAGCCGCAATTTTCGGCCGATGGGCAGTTTATTTACTTCTTGAGTGACCGCAGTGGCGGACCGCAGATTTACCGCATGGGCACAAGTGGCGGCGAAGCCAAACGGGTGACTTTTGGGGGAAGTTATAATATCACTCCACGTATCTCACCAGATGGCAATACTTTGGCGTATATTTCACGACGTGATGGCAAGTTTCAGTTGTTTTCTTTAGATCTGGCTAGTGCTCAAGAGCAACGCTTATCTGATACCGTCAAGGATGAATCTCCGAGTTTTTCGCCTAATGGCAGATATATAATGTATGCCACCGAGTCTGGACGCCGCGGTTCTTTGGCAGTGGTGTCTATCGATGGTAAAGTAAAACAAAAATTAACGGTGCAAGCCGGTGATATTCGGGAGCCCACTTGGGGTCCTTTTATGAAATAATAGTGTTTGATTACGCTATTTGTACTATTTT
>JAZJYB010000277.1:0-2445 GCA_040390685.1 Pseudomonadota bacterium
TCTTGCGGATCGGAGATATCGGCTGGGGTGATTTTGTTCATCACTTCGGCCGCGGTATACCCGAGCATGCGTTCTGCACCGACGTTAAAAATCTGTATCACACCTTTGGCATCGGTGGCGATGCTGGAGAAGTTGGCGCTGTTAAAGATCGCATCTTGCAAAGCGCCTTTCTCCAACAAGGGTGTCTGCTGGTCAAACCATTCTTGCTTTATCGCTAGCCGTTCTCGAATCGCATTGCGTATCCATGCTGACAAGAACAATAGAAAAGAGAGTAGCAAGACAGTAACGATGGCGAGCGTTTTTACACGAGAAGATTCGCGCTCTTTACGCGCAACGAGCAAACCCCGTTCTTCCTGTTCGGCTTGAACGATGATGTCGCGTATCACTTTGCTTGATTCTTGTCCGCCATCGAACAGTGCCTGATTAAGCTTAAAACCGCTGGCGTCAAATTTCGTCTGGTTGTTGATTAAAATGACAATCCGGGCTTCAAAGGCCAACTGCAGCTGAGCAAGGCGCGCCTGTTGCGAGGGATTATCTTTGGTCAATTCAAATAAAGGTGAAAAACTGCCCCTGATCTGCTTAATGAAATGGTCACGTTCATCCAATACATGGCGGTCTTTAGTCAGCATATACGCCCACTGCCGATTTTCTGCACCAGCCGCTTTTACGCGCAGATCGTCGAGTTGGCTCATTACCTTATGCGTGTGATCAAGCAATTCAACCGACGTAGTTGACTGCACTACATTGACGAGTGAAATGACCGCAACCATGATCAGGACAAAGAATGCAATACCAAAACCGATCCAGACTGGCCGGTCTATGGATGCATCTTCTATTTTTTTGGTCATTTTATATTCTCTTCAAATTACAACAAGGTTCAGCTCTGACGGTGTCAGTCCAGCCAAAATATTCAATCACACGCGATCATCTCTGATGCACATCCGAGAGCAATCGCGCAAATTCTTTTTTAACCACTTCATAACATTCACATACCTTGCCTTCCAGCCCGGCTCTATTGAGTACCGTAATATGACCACGCCTATAGCTGATATAGCCATAGTGTTGCAACTTGCCGGCAGCCTCAGTGACGCCTTCCCTGCGCACCCCTAGCATGTTGGCGATCAGCTCCTGGGTCATCGTGAGTTCGTTGCTTGGCAAACGGTCCAAGGTCAGCAATAGCCAGCGGCAAAGTTGTTGCTCTACCGAGTGATGCCGGTTGCAGACAGCAGTTTGTGACATATGGGTAATCAGTGCCTGGGTGTAGCGCAGCAACAGGCGCATCACCGACCCGGCGCGATTAAATTCATCCATGATGATGTGCGCCTTAACACGATAGGCATGTCCACCGGTCTGCACCACAGCGCGACTCGGCGTGGTATTGCCGCCCATAAAAAGTGACACGCCCAAGACACCTTCATTACCGACGCCGGCGATCTCAGACGAGCCGCCATTCTCTAGCAGATAATGCAGCGACACGATCGCCGTCGTCGGAAAATACACGTAAGGCAATTTACCGCCAGACTCATAAAGTACATCGCCCAGCAACATCGGGATTAATTCCAGATGCGGAGCGAGGCGATCAAACTCTTCATCCAACATTGCCGCGAGAAGGTGGTTTTGGTTGTGGTGATGAATACTGGACATAGGGGCTTACGGCTTCCAGTCATTTATAAGTAACAACAAATAAAACAGTAAAACAGCTGAAGGATGAGCTGAAGAATAAATGCGCATCCATGAAAGTATCTTGCTTACATTGTATAGCCGCGAGCAAAAACAGGTATTACGACAAATTAACACAGCAAAGTAACACAGCACGCATATCGATTCAGACTTTATATCCTTAGAGAAAATCTGTATGTGTGCTAGCGCACATAAGGCCTGATATCACCGAATATCAACTTGTGTGGTGTGAATAAACTTAGCGGCGCACTAATGAAGAACCGATTCCCTGCAAAGGCCCCAAAGGATGTCGTTCCTGCTCAATTTCGTGAATATTTGGTTTACCAGTCCAGGTCTTATAGACCACAAGATCATTACTGATAATAATGAGCGCATCAAACTTCCATCCGGTGACATCGGTGATCTGTTTAAAATTAAGTACATCCAACCAAAAATTGCCTACCCTGTCGCGCTTCATTAAGGTTTGCTCAAGATGATAGGCGTAACATTTTTGTCGAGCCGCGACACAGACTTTAATCGCAGGGTCGAGCGTAGGCCCTTCGAACGCCGCCACGGCTTGCAGGCGACGCAGCAAATCCGCATGGCTCATCAAAGTAATGTTAGGCGTTGTAGCCGGATCTAAATCCATGGCCTTGAGTTGTTTGAGTGTGGTTTCGCCGGGTAGTATGCTGGCAAATTCAGTTTCAGCCTGCTCATAACTGGTCCATCTGGTTTGAGTGGCTTTGCTCTCGGTAGGCAGCAAACTGACACAACCGAGCTGTGACA
>JAZJYB010000277.1:2545-4356 GCA_040390685.1 Pseudomonadota bacterium
AATGCGTTTGCATAGATCCCCCAAAATAATTTTTTGTCTTGTAATGACATTATTTTAGTCAAATGCAGTCGGGCATCTGTACGTTAGCGAACAGATATAGCTGCATTTTTTCTGCGCCTGTGTTTGCTATCGCACATACCCGGATTAAGCGTTGGCGTAATTTGGCTTAACACTTCGTTTGCGTAACAAAAACGCTTTGCAAAATTAACGCGTGACACCGGTGATATTTATCAGGAGAGTTGATAATGAAGATCCTATTTATAGCAGCTGTCTGTGCCTTTTCACTGTTGATTACAGGTGTTGCTTTAGCACTTAACGAGAAAGCATTGCACGATAGTATCTGGGTCAGCTGGATGTTTGCGGTCAGCGTAATCTGGCAACCCTTTTTGTTTTCCTTTGGCATCGTGGGTTTCGGAGCCTGGTCACTTCAGAGGCTTTATCGAAACCAGGAATGATCTCCCCTTGCTCATTCACACAAACATATGGAGGTAAATATCATGTCTGACATTTTCCAAAACAAAATAAAACCACTTCCATTCGCAGTGATGATGTTCATTCTATTTAGTTCAAGCGGAGCTTCAGGTCGACTCTTTGCGCAAACAGGCGATGAGGAAAATGCGCGACTGAAAACATCCGAAAAATCTGCAGAAATAAGCGGGATAAAATTTTCATGCGCGCCAAAAACCATCTCCAAGTTGAGTCGCGACATGGCCATCTACCTTCGTGAGCTTCACATAGCTGCGCCCCTGGTCGTTAAAGTATCGCCAGACAGCGGGACACTTATTTACACATTAAATACCGCACAGGCAGACACCAACACTTTAGATTTTTATCAGCGCAAGCCCTACCAGATTAAAGACGATGTACTACGTTTGCCGATCAAAGGAGGTAAAACCCGCAGCGTCAGCACGGTCTCAAAAAAAGAAATTTTACTGACACTACTTCAGCACGGTAGACTCACTACCCTTAGCAGCGCAGCCTGCACTATTGACGCCTTGCGTGACCATGTGGCGGTACGCCAAAATGTCGTGGCATGGACCGACAATTTATCCTGGGGTTGGCCTGACGGCGAACGGGCATACTGGAATAAGGAATATTGGGAGAGCGGCACTCCGCTGAGCAATGTCAGTGTAGACAAGGCCTTGATGGACACCTTTCTGAATCAAGATAAGTACAGTATCGGCTGTTATACCGCGACCAAAATCAGTTATTCACACGCTGTACTTGACTACTACGCGCGGGTCAAGAAAAACCCGGCTAAAGCCGCCCTGGTGCGCCGCCGCCTCATGCATGATGACGATCCCTTGGTAGGCGTAGAGCCAGCAGAGATGTGGGATTTTGAGCGTGATTTCGACAAAACCACGCGCGATATCCCGGGAAAAATATTAAACATTAAACGCGATGTCGCTAAAGACAATTTCGTTCCTGGCGACTGGATTTATTTATTGAATACCAATCGTTCGAGCTACAAAAAAACTGGTTACGAAGGTTCCAATGCGGTGTATCTGGGCGGTGGAAAATTTGACGACTATTACAATGACCATCACCACTCTTATACTTATTCTGAAAAAGTAAATGAAGTCTATCAATGGCGCAATGGCGTATTTAACAGCCGCCGCGATGCAGCCAAAATAAAACCAATAACTGACGAAGATATCGCGCGCTTAAGCGAAACGCCAAAAAACGGTGGCTTGCTGTTAAATTTTAGAGTCGCGCCGTATTTTTTCTCATATGAAAATTTGCCGGCACTGCCTACGCAATAGATTTGTAGGTCGGAAAAGCGCAGCGCCTTCCGACATTTTTTGACGGTG
>JAZJYB010000278.1:0-12403 GCA_040390685.1 Pseudomonadota bacterium
ATTTCCGTACTGATACCGTCGATCGCGCACGCGGCCAAGATCTTGGCCGTGCGGGTCTGGCCAGCGGCTGACTACACCCGTGTTACGCTGGAAAATGATATCGAATTAAAGACCAGTCATTTCACGGTAAAAGACCCTGAACGTCTGGTGGTCGACATTGAGGGTTTAGAACTCAACGCGACATTGAAGGAACTGGTCGCCAAGATTCAGGCGAATGACCCCTACATCAAACAAGTACGGGTAGGACAAAATAAACCCAACATCGTCAGATTGGTGTTTGACCTGAAAGAGGAAGTCAATCCGCAGGTATTCACCTTGCAACCGGTGGGCAATTACAAACACCGGCTGGTTTTTGATCTGTATCCGAGCAACCCGCCCGACCCTATCGCCGCCTTAATCGAGAAAGGCGAATGGGATAAGGAAAATAGCAAGAGCATCGTTGGCAATAAGCCAGATGCCAAACCTGAACAAAAAACAGAAACGCATACCGTCCCCAATACAAGCAAGCTTGAGAAAAATCTACTCAAGCCAGGGACGCTAGAACGCATGATCACGATTGCGCTTGACCCCGGCCATGGTGGTGAAGACCCAGGTGCGACCGGTCGCGGTGGCAGCAAAGAAAAAGACGTGGTGTTGGCCATCGCCAAACGACTCAAGGCAAAAATAGAACAGCAACCGAACATGCGCGTGATGCTGACGCGCGATGCAGATTATTTTGTGCCGCTGAATGTGCGGGTACAAAAAGCCCGCAACGTGCAGGCAGATTTATTTGTCTCCATCCACGCCGATGCCTTTGTCGAAACCACGGCGCGCGGATCGTCAGTGTTTATCCTCTCAGAAAAAGGCGCGAGTTCAAGCGCCGCGCGCTGGCTGGCCAACAAAGAGAATGCGGCCGATTTGATCGGTGGCGTGAATATTAGTGTGCACGACAAGCAGCTCGCCAGTGTCTTACTTGATCTCTCAACCACGGCGCAAATCAACGACAGTTTGAAACTCGCCAAAGTCGTCCTCGGAGAAATTGGCGGAATTAATCGCCTGCATAAAGGCGCGGTCGAGCAGGCGGGATTTGCGGTTTTAAAAGCGCCGGATATTCCCAGCATCTTGATCGAGACTGCGTTTATTTCCAACCCGGAAGAAGAAGCCAGACTCAGTGACGACGACTATCAAGATGAGATGGCAGAAGCGGTGATGAAGGGAATTAAAAAATACTTTTCGAAGAACCCGCCGTTGGCGAAAAACAAGCTAGTTTAATGTGACTAGCTAAACCTCAGCATCCGAATCACAGGCCGTCCCTGCGGCAATCCAGCGCGCTACCATGCGACTAAACCCGGCTTGCCAACTTGCTGGAAGAATGCGCAAGTAAGTGGAGGGTTGTAACAACATGCCGCAGCGATAATGCTGCTCGGCTTCCATCCACATCAAGGCGCGGCAAGCACCGCGCCATTGCCACAAAAATACCCGGGCCACCGGGCAAGGCTCTGCGGCACAACAGACACCGCAACCGTTGCAGGCTTGACCAAGCAAGGGCTTAGCCGGTGCTGCAATTTTAAGCCAAATTAGACGCTGCTTTTTGCTGCCAGAAACGTCCACGTTTTATCCTTTAGACCAGCTTCTTTTTAAACAATTTTTTGCTTAATTTCCAAAGCACGCCGAGCAACACCGGGACCACGGCCGCACCTACCCCAAGCAACACAATAACGTTCAGGTTTTCCTTCATATCGATGTCAATATTGAGGATGGGGATATGAATTTGAATCGTGCCAAAAAAATATCCGGCCAATACCAAGGTCATTATCCATAGCAAGGCACCGACTACATTGAAGAACTGAAAAGTTTTGTGCGTCATATCAGAAAACCCGGCAACGAAAGGCGCAAAAGTTCTGATCAAGGGAATGAAGCGTGCCAGGACCACGGTTTTTCCGCCGTGTTTTTCATAAAACTCATGGGTTTTTCTGATAGCGTTTTGATCTAGCCATTTATGCTCATGCGCCATGATCCTATGTCCTATCGTGCTGCCGATCCAGTAATTGATAGAGTTGCCGGAAATCGACGCAACAATCAATAACACAATGACAAACCCAAGATTCATCGACCCGGTGGCCGCGAAAGTACCGGCAATAAACAGCAAGGAATCACCAGGTAAAAATGGGAAAACTACAAAAGCTGTTTCGCAAAAAATAATCGCAAACAAGATTGCATACACCAGCGAGCCATAGTCTTTTATGACGTGGCCTAGCATTTTATCAACATGTAAAATCATGTCTAACAATTGCATCAAATCCATAAATCTCCTCTTTAGCGGCGCCATCATACACTATCGTGAGAGTTCAATTGCGCGCCTTCCGAGCGGTATAATCACGCCATGAATCAATTAACTACACCCCATCGCGCCATCCAGGCCCTGCCTGATCACCTCATTTCACAGATCGCCGCCGGCGAAGTGGTTGAACGCCCTTCGGCCGTAGTCAAAGAGTTATTGGAAAACGCACTGGATGCGGGTGCCAGCAGCATTACGGTTCGTCTGGAAGAAGGCGGCGTCAAACGCATTGCAATTGGCGACAATGGCCGTGGCATTCCGGTTGATCAATTGACATTGGCGGTTGAGCGCCACGCTACTTCCAAGATCGTCTCGCTGGAAGAATTGGAAAATGTCGCGACCCTGGGTTTTCGCGGTGAAGCACTAGCCTCTATCGCCTCGGTCTCACTTCTAAGTCTCACTACTCGCACATTTGATGCCGCCCATGCCTGGCAAATCGAAAATGGCAAAATTACGCCAGCGTCTGGCGCGCAAGGAACCACTGTTGATGTGCAGGATTTGTACTACAACACGCCAGCGCGGCGCAAATTTCTTAAATCAGAACAGACAGAATTTGGCCATTGCGCCGAAGTCGTGAAACGTATTGCGCTGGCGCGACCTGACGTATCTTTTTCTTTATCGCACAATGGCAAGACCATTGATCACTGGAACGTCAGTGCCATCGACAAACGCAGCGCCACCATCTTGGGCGAAAATTTTGCCAACGCCCGCCTGCGGGTCGACGAGAGCGCCGGCCCTTTGCGCATGCATGGCTTTATCGGTTTGCCGACCGCCTCTAAAGGGCGCGCCGATGCACAATTCTTTTACGTGAATGGCCGCTATGTACGCGATAAATTATTGACGCATGCGGTGCGCGCCGCGTATCAAGATGTCTTGCATGGTGATCGCTACCCATCGTATGTGATAGCGCTCGATCTTGACCCGGCGCTGGTCGACGTCAACGTGCATCCGTCCAAGATAGAAGTACGCTTCCGCGATAGTCGGGCGGTACATCAGTTTGTCTTCCATGCAGTAAATCGCGCCCTGGCGCAAACTTCGGCTACCGCGTTTGGCACGGTGCCCGCGCCGGTCACGGCAAATCTGTCTGAAGCTAACAATGCAACGGTTGGCCGTATGCCTTGGACTAGCGGCGAGCAAACCAGCTTTTCTACACAATTTGCGCCATCACCTAGCACTGGCAATTATCCGAATTATTCATTATCACAAAACACGCAGCAAGATGCTGGCGTCGCGCAAACCACTGCCAACTATGGTGCGCTATTTGCTGGCGGCGCGAATCAAGCAAAAGCACCGACTGCTTTGCCCGACGATGAGCACCCTTTGGGTTTCGCATTGGCGCAACTGCACGGTGTGTATGTGTTGGCGCAAAACACCAAGGGTCTGGTGCTGGTCGACATGCATGCCGCCCATGAGCGCATCCTGTACGAGCAACTGAAAAATGCCCTCGACGAAAACGCCATGCCGGTACAGCCTTTGCTGATTCCGATTACTTTTTACGCCGATGCAATTGAAGTCGGCACCGCCGAAGAAAACGCAGACGTCTTGAAAGCCTTGGGCTTCGATATTGCAGCGATCTCGCCAACAACACTGGCGGTGCGCTCGGTACCAGCCTTGCTCAAGAATGCTGATGCACAAACGCTGGCACGCGATGTCTTGCGTGAAGTCAGGGAATTCGGCGGCTCGCGTGTGCTGATCGACAGACGTAATGAATTGCTCGGCACCTTGGCCTGCCACACCGCGGTGCGCGCCAACCGCAGCCTGACCATCATCGAGATCAACGCGCTATTACGCCAGATGGAGCAAACCGAGCGCGCAGACCAGTGCAATCATGGCCGACCAACCTGGGTGCAGTTAGGCTTGAACGACCTCGACAGGATGTTCCTGCGCGGGCAATGACATTAAGATACCTAGCCATTCAGCTCACGATTAACACTCCTCTCCCGCTAGCGGGAGAGGTCGGGTGAGGGTGTTCGAGTTACCGCCACGCTCGATAATCTGGAACCCTCAAACCACGGAAAACTCAAACGTTCAGACAATTTGAATCTCCCTCACCCCAACCCCTCTCCCGCCAGCGGGAGAGGGGCTTTAGCTAGCGACCAGGAAATCACTAACGAAGCATCGCAGAAACCAATATGACACAACCCGTACTATCCCTAGCTACCTTTCGCGCCGCGCCCTTATTGGCGTTGATCACGGCGTTCTTCATGTTGCAGCCTTTATCGACTGACCTGTATCTGGCATCACTGCCATCGCTGGCGAATAGTTTTCAGGTACCGACCTCCACGGTGCAACTCACCTTATCTTTATTTGTGCTCGGTTTTGGTTTGGCACAACTTATCGTCGGGCCGCTGTCAGACCGTTATGGCCGTCGCCCCATCGTCATGGCCGGCCTGAGTTTGTATGTAATTGCCAGCCTGTTGTGTGCCAGCTCAACGTCGATTACGATGTTGATTGCGGCGCGTTTTTTACAAGCAGTCGGATGCTGCTCCGCCGTCATCATCGCCCGCGCGATTGTACGTGACGCTTACGAAGCGCAAGACAGCGTCAAGATCATTTCCAAAGCCAGTACCTGGGTCTCGCTTGCGCCTTTACTCGGCCCGATACTTGGCTCGTATTTACAAGTGAGTTTTGGCTGGCGCGCCGCGTTTTTTGTCCACGCTACATTGTCACTTGGCGTCTTGCTCATGGTGTATCTGCGCCTACCAGAAACTAACCTTTACAAAGACGCCCGCGCCACCGATGTCTCCGGCCTGCTGCGCAATTACCGCATTGTTTTGGGCTCCAGATTATTTTGGGCGTATGCCCTGCCCGGCGCGCTCTCTTATGGCTCCATCTTCACTTTTATTTCTGGTGCCTCGGTAGTTTTAATCAAAATTTTAGCGGTACCGACCGCCTGGTTTGGTTACTGCTTTGCCTTTGGCGTGACTGGCTATTTAGGCGGTACGGTAGTATGCCGCCGCCTGCACTCGAAGCTAGAAACCGCCATCACGCTGCGCATCGGCACCAGCCTGTCGCTGGCAGCCGGCACCATCTTCTTTGCTTTAGTCCTGGTAGGTGTCAGGCACTGGATGATGATACCCGCCATCATGTTTTTAACCATGGGCGCGCACGGGATTAATTTCCCGGTATCGCAATCAAATTCAGTCGCACCATTCCCGCAGCAAGCTGGTACCGCCGCAGGCCTGATGGGCGCGCTGTATATGGCAGTGGCATTTATGGTCGGCTCGGTCGTCGGCGCTAGCTACAATGGCACTCTGTACCCGCTGGCCGCCATCGCCTGCGCCATGGGCGTGATGATTTTTATCTCGACCCGTTTGCTGCATCTCAACCTAAAAACAGAATTTGCCAAATGAGCCAGCTACCCAAAGTCGTCGCCATCATGGGGCCAACCGCGTCGGGTAAAACCGCCGCGGCACTGGAGATCGCCAAACACATTCCCTCCGAAATTATCTCGGTCGATTCCGCCCTGGTGTATCGCCAGATGGATATCGGCACCGCCAAACCCAGCGCAGCAGAATTGGCAGCCGCACCGCATCACCTGATCAACATCATCGATCCATCAGAAGCCTACTCGGTAGCGCAATTTCTAATCGATACCAAAAGACTGGTCGGCGAGATTCACGCAAGAAAACATTTACCGATTTTGGTGGGCGGCACCATGATGTACTTCAAGGCGCTGATGAATGGGCTAGACGAGCTGCCCGCTGCCGACCCGGCCATCCGCGCAACACTCGATGCCGATGCGCTGCGCATAGGCGTACCGGGCCTGCATGCGCGCCTGGCCACGCTAGACGCCATCACCGCAGCCAGACTCAAGCCCAACGACAGTCAACGCATACAACGCGCACTAGAAATCATCGCCATCACAGGCCAGCCGATGTCCGCCCTGCTGGCGCAGCAAGCCAAAGCCGAACCGACTTTCGACATGCTATCGCTATCGCTAGAACCATCCGAGCGCAGCGCGCTACACCAACGCATCGTCCGTCGTTTCGACATCATGCTAGAGCAAGGTTTTCTCGACGAAGTACGCCAGCTAAGACAACGCGGCGACCTGCATCCCGATCTGCCCTCAATGCGCTGCGTAGGCTATCGCCAAGCCTGGGAACATCTAGACGGCACCTGCAGCTACGACGAAATGCGCGAACTAGGCATCATCGCTACCCGCCAGTTAGCCAAACGCCAAATCACCTGGCTACGCTCGATCCCAGAGCGAATCATCATCGACTGCCTGGGCGCCAATCCCAATGCAGAAATCCTGCGCCACGCCCAACAGCATAAAAACTCTTAATATTCTCACAAGCTCAATATTTATTCCGGCGCGATGATTTTGGATTGACAGCAACGCCCAGCGATGGCATAATCTCGGGCTTCTTGGTGATATAGCTCAGTTGGTTAGAGCACAGCACTCATAATGCTGGGGTCGGTGGTTCAAGTCCACCTATCACCACCAGATTACCGTTTCAGGGCAACCTGAAACGTATGAAAAACCCGCTTCTAGCCTCGTGCTGATGCGGGTTTTTTGTTTTCTGATGTGTTCTGGCGCACTTTTACACCCTAAGTTTTTGGAACAACCTTTGGAGGATCTAAGTATCACTAAAAATGTATACTCCTCAAAAAATGCCAAAAATTGCATATCCTGATGACAAGTGGTGATACAGATGCGGAAGGGACAACAAAGCACATGAGAATGTTATTAATGAAATTGGATATTTTCAAGGGCGCTATGGCTTCGATCTAATAATACTTTTGCATGAAGAAGGCGTGAACATTCCGAGCAATATTCATGGAGTTGTGTACACCCCGTTTCCCAAGGATTTAGTGAGTGCTAGTTTTGAAGTTCTTGTTCGAGAGTGAAATGCAATGTATCGTTAATTTAGTGTGCAAGTAAATAAATGGACTTTGAAAACACTTAAGAAACAAAAAAAACCGCAATAGCTCTGGCCTAGAAGCGGGTTTTTCAATTGTCTCAGGTTACCCAAAAACGGGAATCTGGCGAGATAGGTGGACTTGAACCACCGCCCCCCAAATTATGTGTGCTGTGCTCAAATCAACTGAGCCATGTCACCACGAAGCCCGAGATTATGCCATTGCTAAGTGCTGCTTTTTGTCGTCAAGTAGATGGGTATAGTTGTATATGAAAGAGTTAAAAATTAAAAATATTTTCGAGCTCGAACATACAAAATAATTTGACGAATGCGCGTATTTACACAAATTTATTTGCAGGCTCTTGATGCTTGTTTGCGGGGGGCTTTTTGGTTTCTTGCTCTTCTTGTGAATTAGTCTTCAAAATCTAATTCTGGATGTTTAACGCTGTAAAGTAAATTATCACGATCATAGTCAGAGTAATAAATGCCGTGAATAACCCATCCAGCCGTAGCGCTCCAATAAAATTCAAAATTGCCTAAGCTTATCTTTGGGATATTGCCGTTGCCAACGGAGCATGCCTGTTCATTTGTCTCTGCTTTTATTTGACTTTCTGACATTTTTTCAAATTTATTAAATTCATCGCCAAATTCTGGTCTTTTTGAAACCTTGTTTTTTACAAAAATAAGAGAGTAATTTTTAAGGAAAAACTGCTTAGTTATTATTGTTGGTTTAACGCCATCATAAAAACTCAAAAGCTTTAAAGGAAATTTCATAAACGGCACGACTAGCTTTGGATCTTTAGTCAATGCTGCAACATAATATTTTTTCCATGTCTCCTGAAATTGAACCGATTGTTCCGGAGTACATTTGGAAAATGCAGAAAAACTCAAAAACAAACCAAAAAATAGAAATACAGCTCGTAACATTATTTTTTCTCCTTCGAAGTTGGCCATCGATATTCCACTAAATGGTTTGTTTCATCGTCTTTTGCGTCCACGGCCCATCCTGCATACTCTTTGATAGAGTGAGTCATATTTCCACTAAGAAGTCGCACGTAAGAAATCTTCTTAAATTTTGGACGTTTTTTCACTTTAGCTTCACCGCTCTTACTCGTAATGGTAATTTCCTCGCTTCCGTCCGGAACGTTCTTTATTTGAATCCCCGTATAAAATCCAACATGATATTCAACGGGATTCCGACTTCGAGTGGTCACGGTAATTGCGCCATAGCGCGGCTCTTCAATTTTCTCACCCCACGTCAACCATGCCTTTGCCTGCTGAGAGTTTGTTGCGCCTAAATATGAAGATTTTACCATGCACCAATTTACGAACGAACCACACCATGATGTTCCATCCTCTCTAGCCAAATCTCGATCGAGCGACGTCGATTGAAGATATTTTATGACATCTTGATTATTATATTTTTTTTCCAACTCTTTCATTTCTTGATCTGCTTCATCATGTATTTTTTTTTGATTTACTATTTTCTTCTCTAATTCAGAAATTTTTTGTTTATCTTGTGTTTTTTCAGGTCTATTTTTTTCTTTCAATAATAATGCATTACTTTGTCTGATCTCTTTTTCCGTATCGGTGCGAATTTCATGCTGTTTTTTCCATTTAGAGTCATACTGATGTGACGCTTCAATTTTCATGACTTTATCATCGCCAGATTTACTTTGATCCTTAATTGCATAATCCATCCAAGCTGCATCACCAGTAACCTCAACTGTCTTCGCTGCGGGTTGCTCGGCAGTTGTTACTTTATCTTTGACCTTTAATGTTTTAGTGTCCTGATTCTTTAGACTACTTCCAATTGCTTGTGTACGTGCCGCACTTTTTTGTGTCGGAGTATTTTCATCAAGCGGCTTGTCGGGCAACTTTGGCCTAGTGAAGAATTGTTTAGCATAGGCGAACGAAGTGGTATAGACATGCAACCACCCCAAGTCTTTTTTCACTGCGATGACAACGTCATGAAAGCTGATTGATGGATCGGGTGTGGGCGTCGCTGGAGGACCTTGTTTCGCACCTTGCTCTGATGCCGAAAAAATATTGGCCGGTGCGTTTTTTGGTTTTGCCTCGTCAGGTTTTGGTGCTGTTACTGGTTTGGCATCTACCTTCTTTTCGATCTCGTTTATTGGCTCCTTAATAGCTGGTAAAGTGCTCGCTATCTCATTGCGACAAAATAGCTCGTGCTGATTGCCATCTTCTTGGATCTCGTTATTTGCGACAGCTAAGTTATAGGAATCATATTCAAAACGCGGTATTAATAACACGAATGGTTCTTGAGAATCCGACGTTATCTCAGGCAAATTACCCTCTCCATCGGTCGTTACTTCGTAAGCGACCAATTCCCAAGTTACACGGACTTGATCGATCTCACTAGTGCCGATCGGCTGAATTGACGACGATCTTTCGGTTGCGGCAGCTGGCTTTCCGCCGTTGTTTTCATTCTGATAATTTGGCGGATTCGCCGATGGAGTTGGTATTAATAATGGTGCGGGCTCTGGTATTTTTTCAGGCGTTGGATTAACACCGTCCAACGCCGCCAGCTTCGCTTTTTTTTGAACAACAATTACTTTACGCCCAGCCATATTCTTACCCAGAACATCAACTAGCTTAATTTTTAAGCCATGAGTATCGTCCAGAATTTTTTCTATGCGCGCTGCTTCATCAACTACTGTATTTGAATCTTCGTACTTCTTATTGCCTTCCAATTGATGAATTGGTAAAACTTCCTTCACCACCACTTCACCCTTATTTGTTTCGCGGCGATTCACGGAGAACTCACCATAGTGATAACAGTAATAAACTAGGGCTTCAAATTTACCCGTCGATGAACCGAAATTTGATTCTATTTTCCTTTTCAACTTCATGAAATATTGAAGGCCAGCCTTTATGTTTGCACGCGCATCGAAACGATTGCTATTGTCGACACCATAGGTTTTTGCAGTTTTGTCGATGAGCTGAGAGACGCCTGACGCACTTGATTCACTATTTGCGGCATCTGGATTAAATCCTGATTCTCGTTTCGCAATCGCAATGTAATACCCAACGTCGCGATTACTGAATTGAAGCTTGCGTGCCTCATCGATAATAATATCGATAATTTTTTGCTGAACCTCAGGCGGCGCATCACCGCCCCTATGTGAATTTCCTTTTAATTCTTTTTTTGAATCTATTTTTTCATTCACGTGCGTATCTGTCATGGCATCACCATGTCTTCATTTTTATTTTTAAGTAAAAATGATTCGTGCTTAAACCAAGCTTTTTCATGTTTTGCAATTTCTTTACGTTCTTTTCCATCCACAAACCAGCGTTTACCATAACGCTTCCATTTGCCATTCAAATCCATAATTGCACTAACTTCACAAACATTGCAATTGCCACCATTATCGAGAGTCAAATAAAGATACGGCCTATTTGCAGTATCGGCGACACATCGAATTAATCCTGATACATGAAAATTTCCAAGCGACGGTTCCTTTTCAAGTAAGTTATTAATCTCTATTTTTTTATTTAATGTCTCCACCGTCAATGTTTGTTTGGTACAGAAACTGTTGACTGGCTCGTCTACATCATCCTTGCAATAAGACCTCACAATAACTTGTGTGCTACCGCACGTGATCTCGTTCTTGAACCAACGCATGTCATCTGATGCAAATGCACTTGTCACAAATGAGCAAAATGCGAATCCGAGAGCGATTCTTGCAATTTTGAAATTATTCACTTTCATTCCTCCCCGTCACTTCCATTAAACCAATTATCTACATCGACTTCATCAGTCTTTGAGCGATGAAATTTTTCATGTCTATCCAATACAATCTTAAGAACTTCTGGTTCTGCAGTCACGGCTCTTTGGGTGTGCCCGTCGAGATCGGTCTTACCAAAAAATACTAAACCATTCGCGCGATATTTTCTATACAAGCGACCGGGCATTGGCTCTTTGTTCGCTTTATCTAAGATCTGAAAATGCCCGCCATATAATTTTGTTCGCGGCAAATCAGGCAAGACCAAATTACTACTTGCAGCCCCAGCCAACTCTTTCATACTGGCCTTAAACTCCACCTTCCCCGGTGCAGCGATTGTGATGTTACCGCCTTCCAGTTTTAAAAATGCACCCGTGGCGGTAAATAGCACGTGCTTTTGTGCGGCGACCATGACTGTTTTGTTGGTAGAGGCAACCGTGATGGTTTTGTCTGCCGTGATGCTGGTTTTGTCGCTTTGGCTTTGTGTGCTGACTTTGCCGGTGGCGGCGTGCAACTTGATGCCGGTTTCTTTGTTAGGCTCTTCCGCTGGCGCATCTTTGCGAAGTTTGCCGTAGGTAAAAAGGCTAATACCCGCCTTGACTGCGTGGTGATGGTTGCCTTGGGCGGCGAAGTTGAGGTCTTGACTGGCGGTGATGTTGCTGGTATTGCCTGCGCTTAGGATAACGTCCTTGGGCGTGGTGATGGCGATGCCTGCCGGGCTGCTCAGTTGTAACTGGGCTTCGCTATAGGCGGTGACTTTGCCTTGGCCGCCGTGTTCACTTTGTTGGCCATCGCAGTTTCCACTTTCTGCGGCCTTGATGACTTCTGCACTATGCCCTTGTTGCTGGATGGCGGGAATTTTTTTGGCTTCTGGTTCGTCCTGTTTTTTGTCGTCCTTGAGCTTGGCGTTGTGCTTTTGCGCGGTAGTCGCTAGCGCTAGCTGTAGCTGATGGCTTTGTCCTATTTGTGATTCAGCTTCTGTTGAATCTAGCTGGCTGCTGCTGGCGTTGGCTCTGGCGTCTGTTGAAATCAACATGCCTTGCCCCGCCCGTATGGCGGCGCTGTGCTGGGTTTTGAGTTCTGCGCCGTAGCCTGTTTTGTTTAAGCGTTGGTTGTCGCTTTGATGGCGCAGATGGCCGAGGTTGAGCTCTGCCGTGCCCTGGTGCGCGCTGGCGTGTTGTTGCAGGCTGGTGCGGCTTTGGCCTGGGCTGTCGTCAAAGACTAATTGGTTGTAGCCGCCGATACCTTGCTGGCTTTGACTCATGGCTTGAGTTTTTATTCCCGATAGGCTGGCTGGATGGGCGTGTCCGCCCTCACTTCCCGGAAACCAGGCTGGGGCGTTGCCGGTGGCTCTGCCTGTGCCTTGGATGACCTGGTTGTGCTGGGCGTTTTCATTGCCTTTGCCGTTGTAGAGACTACCGATGACGACTGGCCGGTCGATGTCGCCTTCGATGAAGTCGATGAGCACTTCCTGG
>JAZJYB010000278.1:12413-15818 GCA_040390685.1 Pseudomonadota bacterium
GGCGTGGCTGCCCCAGTTGGCGCCGGCGATCGGGGCAAAGACCGCGGCCACGCGTACCCAGGTACCAGCGCATTCATCGGCGGGGGCGCCGGTGTGGCCGTCGGGATTAGGATGCGCTAAACGGCTGTGGCTATTGTCCCCGCGCTGCCAGTGGAACTGGACTTTGATGCGGTGATCGCGGTCTGTGTAGATGACGTTGCCAACCGGGCCGACCACGATGGCGGTTTGCTGGCCGTGCACCGTTGGCTTGGGATGCAATAGCTGGCCGTGTTGATCAGTACTGAGATTTTTATACGCAATACTACTGCGGATGGCTTCGATTCTGTTGCGGTATAACGGACGTTCGCCCTTATCATTACCTGTGTTGTGTTTGCCGTCAAAATCAATTTGATTGCGCTCATCAAATTCGTCATCCGCTTCATTTTCCTCATCCTGAACTAAGTGCCCAAGACAGTGTTTGACTTGCGCTTGCAGCTCGGCACTAAGGTTGTTGTGCGCCTGGTGGACTACGCGCAGCACCAGGAAATTCTTATCGTCTGCACTGCCTTGGTCATGTTCGGCCTGGCCGCTGAGGCTGAAGGTGGTGCCGGGGACTAGTGTGCGGACGGTGCCGGCGCCGGTGAAAATTTTGTTGTGCGCTTCGATAGCGAGTAACTGGTTGTCGGCGATGCGCTGGCCTTGGGCGCGGCTTTCGTAACTATAGGCGCCGGGGGCATCTTGGGCGATGAGCTCCTGGCAGTTGTTGCTGTTATTGGCGTTGCTCAATGACGAAATCGGCCGGGTGTTGATCTGGCGGTAGTCCCAGCTGCAGATCTCTATCACATTGGTTTGCCAGCGCCGTTGGCTGCGCCAGCGGTCGATGCTGTCGTGTTTCATGACCGCGCCGGGTTGGGTGAAGCTGATCTCGGCTTGCTCGTTCGGTTGAAAGGCGCCATTGTGATCAGCAATGACGAAGGTGTGGCTGCCTAGCGTGGCGCTGCTGGCATCGCCTTCATGTTCTATCCAGCTAAACAGACCTTCTTCGCTCATCAGGCGCTGGATGAAGGCGAGATCGCTTTCTTGATATTGTGTGTTGAGCGAGCGTTTTGGGTAGACGCTTAAATCGTTGATGTCCAGGCGCCAGGCCGGCACCAACTTACCCTGTCCTTCGTAATCTTTGAAAATTGATTCGAGGATTTCGAAGACATTCATATCCTGGTAAGTGGTGCTGTCGCGGCGATAGGCCAGGAAGGCGGTCCAGGGTTCAACGATGAGTTTATAGCGTGCCATGCCACCATTTGAGCCGACCGTTTCGATAAGCATAATGTGGCCGTGGAAAGGGCGCAGCTCGGTGCGGCTGTGCGCGGTGAGTAGCTCTAGCAAGACCGGCTGGCCTAGCAGGGTTTTGAGTTCTATGTGAGCGTTGGTAGAGAGCGCGAGGATTTCTAACCGGAAGCCTTCGCTGAGGCCTTCCGTTCCTTTGAAACTTTCTGCCAGCAGTTGGGTCGGGCCCAAAGGCGTAGTCAGACGCAGCATCCGCTCGGTTTGGCTCCATGCGCCAAATTGGGAGAGAACTTGACTTGCTAGTTTGCTACTACTCATATTTTATCCAAACACTTTATGGTCGGTGTTTCCAACGCGTGGGCACAAAATCGTGCCTACACTACGATTGCTAAATTACCGAATCGTATATTTAAATTGTCCCTGCTTATTTGCACTGACCTTGATCTTGCTGATGATCGCAGCTTCCGCCATTTTACTGAGCACACTTTCTGCAATCTCTGGTAACAAGGTGCCGTTGAGGATGTTGTCGACATTGCGCGCGCCGGAATCTACTTCGGTGCAACGCGCCAGTACCGCGTCCACCAGTGCGTCGTCGTAGCTGAACTCGGCCTTGTGGTTGATGCTGATACGTTTTTGTATGCGGCCAAGTTTTAAGCCAATAATCTGCACCAGCACTTCATCATCGATCGGGTAAAACGGAATGACTTTAAGTCGACCCAGGAAGGCTGGCTTGAAGGTCTTCATCAATTGTGGGCGTATCTGCTCTTCCAGCATAAGCGGCGTCGGCAAGTCTTTGGCTTCCTTATTCAGACAGGCTTGCATCATTAGGCTGGAAGCGACGTTGGAGGTGAGGATGATGATGGTGTTTTTAAAATCGATCTCCCTGCCTTCGGCATCATCGAGCACACCTTTGTCAAATACCTGGAAGAATAATTCGAGTACATCGGGGTGCGCTTTTTCTACTTCGTCTAATAGAACCACGCTATACGGATTGCGCCTTACTGCCTCGGTCAAGACCCCGCCTTCGCCGTAACCTACGTAGCCAGGTGGCGAGCCTTTCAGGCCAGAGACGCTGTGCGCCTCCTGGTATTCGCTCATGTTGATGGTGACCAATTTACGCTCGCCGCCGTATAGCACGTCGGCCAGGGCAAGTGCGGTTTCGGTCTTACCGATGCCGGATGGGCCGACAAATAAGAAGACACCTTTTGGTTTATTCGGGTCATCTAAGTTGGCGCGTGAAGTGCGTACGCGTTGGGCGACGGCTTCCAATGCATGCGTTTGGCCCAAGACCCGTTCTTGCAATAGACCTTGCAGATTAAGGACCGTTTTGATTTCGTCCTTGAGCATTTTTCCGAGCGGAATACCTGTCCATGCAGCCACGATTTCTGCCACGATGTGGCCATCGACTTGTACCGGCACCATAGGCATGTCGCCCTGCAGTTGCTTGAGCTGGTCGATCAGGATGTCCAGCTCGCTAGTAGCATTATTGGCTTTAGCGTCTTTGACTTTATTGCCGGCTTTAAATGTGCCTGGCGTTTTCCCTGAGACGATTGCATCGCTGGCATTTTTCGTCGCTTCCAGTTTAGCGCGCAGAGTTTTAATTTGCCCGGTTAAGGATTTCTCCTGTTCCCAACGGGTGCTCAATTCGACGTGTTCTGTCTGTAGCGCACCAGAATCTTCACGCAATTCCTGCAGCCGAGTTGAATGGCTGGCACCTGCGCTTTGTTCTCTGTCTAAGGAGTCGATTTCGGCAGAAATTCTATCGAGTTTTTTAGCGATATTTTCCAACAAAACCGGTGTGGCGTTTTGCCCTAGCGCGACTTTGGCGCAGGCGGTATCGAGTACGCTGATGGCCTTGTCTGGCAGTTGGCGACCACTAATGTAACGGTGCGACAGACGCACGGCCTCGGTGATGGCTTCGTCGTAGACCCGCACGCCAAAATGTTTTTCCATTAGTGGCGCCATGCCGCGCAGCATCGCGCAGGCCAACTCTTCTGACGGCTCTTCAACTTTGATCACTTGAAAACGTCTGGCCAGCGCCGCATCTTTTTCGAAGTATTTTTTGTACTCGCTCCAGGTGGTCGCGGCGATGGTGCGCAACTCGCCGCGCGCCAATGCTGGCTTAAGCAAATTGGCCGCATC
>JAZJYB010000278.1:15828-17708 GCA_040390685.1 Pseudomonadota bacterium
CGCATCGTTTTGTCCGGCCTGCCCGCCCGCCCCGATCATGGTGTGCGCTTCATCGATAAACAGGATGATGGCATGTGGGCTTTTTTTCACTTCATCGATAACGCTCTTGAGGCGGTTTTCAAACTCGCCTTTGACGCTGGCACCAGCTTGCAACAAGCCCATGTCCAGCGTGTGAATTTCGACTCCGTGCAAGACTTCAGGCACATCTTTTTGTGCGATGCGTAGAGCTAAGCCTTCTACCACGGCGGTCTTACCGACACCCGCTTCACCCGTCAATATCGGATTATTTTGGCGCCGGCGCATGAGGATATCAATCGCCTGGCGGATCTCCATATCGCGCCCGATCACCGGGTCAACCTTGCCGTCACGCGCCCGTTGGGTCAGGTTGGTGGTGAACTGGTCGAGCGATGGCGTCTTGCTGTTTGCTCGCTCAGTCAGATCGGTAACCGGATCAGCGCCCTCTGCATTTTGCATCCCGCTCGAGGTGCTTTCTACACTCTCGCTCTCTTGCGAACCGGTCGTCAGCTTCGATAAATCATGCTTTAAATCGTCTAACTTAAATTTGACAAAAAACTTTGAACCGCGATACGCCAGTTGCGCCAGATCTGGCTCAGTCAACAAAGCCAGCAACAGATGCGCGCTGCGAATTTTTTGCTCCTGTCCCGCCTGAATATTGAGCGAAGCGATGAGCCATGCATGTTCAAATAGTTTTGGTAAATGCGCGGAAAACACCGGGGTGCGCGCATTGCCGGTTTTAAAACGATTAATCTCGTTGCGCAAATCCGCCTCAAGACTGGAAAGATTAATGCCACACTGGCGCGCGATCACGACGAAATCGGATTTCGGTTGTTCTAGCAAGGCCAGGAATATATGTTCAATATCGACCTCGTATTGTCCAAGACCGACGCAGATGGATGCGGCCCTGGTTGCGGCCGTGCGTGATGTGTCGTTTAGCTTACTGATCAAGGTCTTGAGGTTGATGCTCATATTGCGATTTGTCCTGGTTAAAATTGTGTTTTGTCGTTAGCTACAAAGCATGGATTGCGTATTGCACGTCGCTTCTGTCTTCGGCTACTTGTTCTGTTATTAAAAAACAATCCCAGCCCAGCCGCCCACCTTCGCGCTCTACGTTCAAGCTGGCACCCTGTATTTCTTCCTTGCGCAAGATCAGTTGAATCTCATATTCAAGACATAGGCTGCTAAACATGGTCAACATTTTTTCTAGAGTTTTAGCCGCGACGCCTCCGGGCAAAAAACTGTCAAATTCATTTCTAGTTAATGGCCCGATAACGAGGCGCATACGCAGATCGCGCTGCCAGACACGCGCGCCGACCATCGCTTCTGAACCTAAAGTGGCGTTGGCTGCGCCTAGCATGGTTTGCTGTTGCTGTGGCACGTCGTACCAATGACCAATAAATTGCTCAATCTGCAAACGGACAGCGAAATATTCGCAGAGAATTTTTTGCATGTAAGAAGCCGAGGCCGGGCGCTGCATTAAGGCACTGGCGTAATAACCCATAGACTGGTCTTGCACCCCTTCGGCATTCTCAATCTCATCATCGGACGTGAGCCTATCCTGCAGTGAAGTGTGACCCAAACCTGCCAGCGACAATAGCAAAGGCAGGAAGCGATCTTGAGTGCCTAGCTCGTATTTAAGCTCAAGCCGGTATTTGCGCCATGCCTGATAAAACAGCGCGACTGCGCGATTCGAGAATGTATCTAAAAATGCGCATGGGCTTTCATCTTTTTCGTACAAAACATGGTCGGCGATGCGCTCTGTGTAATGCGCGGGCAAGGCACCGTTACCACCCAAAAACCCCATGAAGGTAGGTGTGATGCCGATATGGCCCAACTCACCTTGCTCCAATGCAGCAAGTAAA
>JAZJYB010000279.1:0-13224 GCA_040390685.1 Pseudomonadota bacterium
TAACCACTAACCACTAACCACTAACCACTAACCGCTAGCTTAAGCGCCCGCCAGACACCCTGAGTATGCCGGCCAGATCCGGCCAACTTTGTATGTCGCTAAAGCCGTGTGCGGCGAGTATTTCTTGCACTGCTGGCGCTTGATCGTAACCGTGTTCCATCAATAGCCAACCGCCTTCACAGAGGTGGTTTTTCGCGCCACTGACTATGTGCCGGTAGGCCGATAAACCATCGGCGTGATCGGTCAGGGCATCGATAGGTTCGAAGCGTAAATCACCTAAACTGAGATGTTCGTCACCTTTGACGATGTAGGGCGGATTACTGACGATAGTAGAAAATTGTTGCCCAGTTTGCTGTTCAATGAGAGCGCTATACCAATCGCTTTGCAGCAGCGTAATTCCATGTTCAGGTAAATGTCTCGCGGCGTTTTTCCTGGCAATGGCTAGGGCGCTGATGCTGACATCAAGCGCAGTAACCGCGAGGTCTTTGCGTTGCTGCGCGATGGCAATCGCGATGGCGCCTGAACCTGTGCCCAGATCCAAAATGTGGCTGGATATTGGCGCATATTGCAGGGAGAGTTCTACCAGTAATTCTGTATCAGGCCTGGGGATGAGGACATCCGGTGTGACGTAAAAATTCAGGCCGAAGAATTCACGCTCGCCGATGATGTAGGCCATCGGTTCGCCATGAATGCGCCGCTGTATCAGTGTGCTAAGTTCTAGTGCCTGTTCAGGGTTCAGGATTTTGTCAGATTGGGTAATCAATTGCACCCGGCTGAGGCCTAGCGCATGCATCAGTAACATACGTGTTTCTAGTGCATCTAATGGTGAGGCAGACTGGCATTGCGCGATCGTGCTTCCAGCCGCTAACCCTAGCCAGGCTGACATTAATGTCCTTTGCCGAACAATTCACGCGCTTTCTTTTTTGCGAAAAAAGTCACGCCTAGTATCAATGCAAAAATCACAAACCAGACCATCGCCCAGGCCGGCATAGAAAGGCCGAGGATGGGTGGATATGGTGTATCACATAAACCGTCTGCCTTGAATAAAACCGGGATTGCTCTGGCAAGAAAGATCTTATTTAAACCGGTCTCTAGCGGATCGATGCCGCAGGAGGCGTCAGGATTAGCAAGTATCCACACGTGATAGGCAGCGACGCCAATGCCAGAAAGTGCCGAAAATAATCCTATTCCAAAACCGATACGATGCATCGCCCGAGGCATTGCCAGTGCGATCAGGCAGCTAAAAAATACTGCGACAAAAGCATAACGTTGCATCACACAAAGTGGGCAGGGCAGCATCTTTTCGACAATCTGCAAATACAGTGCGAAGCCAAGTAAAGCCAGGCAGATCGAGGCGATGGCAATTAAAGTGATTTTTGTACGGTTCATGTCTGGTCTATAAAGAGATGTCGCTGTGTTGGTTGAAGAGCACAATGACTGGCTGCAATGTTTCTATGATACTTGAAAACGTTTTTGGTTCGGATCGCGTTTCAAGTATTTTGCGCTTACTTATTAAATGCAACTTCAGTATTAATTTCCGTCATCCGCCAAGGCCGCCAATAGTTCAGCTTGATGCTCTGCCACCAGTGCATTGGTCAGGTCGCTGAGTTCGCCATCCATGATGAAATCGAGCTTATATAGAGTGAGGTTGATGCGGTGATCCGTCATCCGGCCTTGCGGGAAGTTGTAGGTGCGGATGCGCTCGCTACGGTCACCCGAGCCGATCAGGCTCTTGCGCGTGGCGGCTTCTTTCGCCTGCTTCTCGCGCATCTGGCCGTCCATGATCCGGGTGGCCAGCACGCGCATGGCCTGTGCCTTGTTTTGATGCTGGCTGCGGCCATCCTGACATTCCACCACGATGCCAGTCGGGATATGGGTTAAGCGTACCGCCGAATCGGTCTTGTTGATATGCTGACCACCGGCACCAGAAGCGCGGAAGGTATCGATACGTAAATCTGAATTATTGATGATCACATCGGCCAGTTCATCGGCTTCCGGCATCACCGCCACCGTGCAGGCCGAGGTGTGGATGCGGCCCTGGGTTTCGGTGGTTGGCACGCGTTGCACGCGATGCCCGCCTGATTCAAATTTAAGCTTGGAGTAAGCGCCGGGGCCGGCGATACGCACGATCGCCTCCTTGTAGCCACCCAGTTCGGAAGGCGATTCCGACATCATCTCTATCTGCCAGCGATTGCGTTCGGCAAAGCGCGTATACATGCGCAGCAGATCGCCGGCAAACAAGGCGGCTTCGTCTCCTCCCGTTCCAGCCCGAATTTCTAACAATATATTGCGTTCGTCGTTAGGGTCTTTCGGCAAGAGCATTTTTTGCAGGTCAACCTGCAGATCTTCCATACGCTGTTTGGCGTCGTTGATTTCTTCTTGCGCGAATTCTTTCATTTCGGGGTCAGACAGCATCTCTTGCGCCGAGTCTATATCGGTCTGCGCCTGCTGGTAGTTTTTATACAGCGCCACCAGAGGTACTAGTTCGGCATTTTCGCGCGTAAGCTTGCGATAATTGTCCATGTCTTTGGTGACATCTTCCTGCATCAGAAGTTGACTGACTTCGACCAGGCGTTCCGCCAATTGGTCGAGTTTGGAAAGCATAGATGGTTTCATGGGGCACTCTGTTTTAATATTAATTTGTAGTTTTGCAAGCAATGCATATGCTTGGTTCAAGGTCGGGCAGCAGCATCGTGCCGTGCCTTCGGCGAGGGAGGACTTAGCTAACGCTTGGTGCGGAACAGTTGCGGCAATAAGGCCGCCAGACGCGCGCGTTCGTCGCCTGTGGCCTGATGCAAGGCTTGCTGTGGCCCGTGCAAAAATTTAGCCGTGATACCCTTGGAAAGCGCTTCCAAGACGACCTCAATATCATCACCACGCGCCAGCATCTTGCGGGCACGCTCCAGCTCCATCAAACGCATGGCTTCGCTGCTTTCGTGCAAATCCTGGATCACAGGAACCACGATGCGCCCATCGACCCAATGCATGAACGATTGCACGCGCGTTTCAATAATCGCCTCGGCTTGCGCCACCGCTGCCTGGCGATTTTCCATCCCGGTCTGGACTACACTACCAAGATCATCCACGGTGTATAAAAATACGTCATCGAGTTGCGCGACTTCTGCTTCGATATCGCGCGGCACCGCCAGATCGACCATAAAAATCGGGCGATGGCGCCGCGTCTTGACAGCGCGTTCCATCAGGCCCAGACCGATGATGGGAAGTGATGAAGCGGTGCAGGAAACGATGATGTCAAACTGGTGCAGGCATTGCGGCAATTCAGCCAGGCGTATCGCCTTACCGTTAAAGCGATGCGCCAGGGCTTCGCCTCTTTCCATGGTGCGGTTCGCGACGGTAATGCTTTTCGGGTTTTGTGCGGCAAAATGTGTGGCGCACAGTTCTATCATTTCGCCAGCACCAATAAACAAGACATGTTGCTCGGAAATTTTATCGAAAATGCGCTGTGATAAACGCACTGCCGCTGCGGCCATAGAGACACTATGCGCGCCGATTTCTGTGGTGCTGCGCACTTCTTTGGCGACTGCGAAGGTGCGCTGAAATAGCTGGTGCAAATACGTACCTAAACCACCAGCAGCATCGGCCTGGCGTACAGCATCTTTCATTTGCCCTAAGATCTGCGGCTCACCTAAGACCATGGAATCGAGGCCGGAGGCAACCCGGAAAGCATGACGTACCGCATTATCTTGCGGCAATGTGTACAGGTGTGGCCTAAGTTCGGCGTGGGGTAGTTGATGGAAATCGGCCAGGAAATGGGCGGTAGCATCAATGGCATTGGCGTCACCACTGACAGCATACAATTCAGTGCGATTGCAGGTCGATAATATCGCCGCCTCGACGCAAAACTGGCTATTGTCTGGCGACGCATCACGGCCAAACCATGAGCGCGCAGCTACCACCGCCTGGCCAATCTGGTCAGGTGCAAAGACAACTTTCTCGCGTAAGGATAGCGGGGCAGTCGTGTGGTTGAGGCCAACGGCAATTAATTGCATACGTGAAATGTTGAAGATAGGCGCACATTATACCGCTTCAAGGGGAGGTTTTTCTTGCTTGACCGCATCGCTTGCGCGATATCAAACCTGAATTAAGCCCTAACTGGGGGTAATTCAATCAGCAAGTCTATTTTAATGAATTACCATTGACTTCAGTGTCGGCCGGTTTTTTGGCTTGCATAGGCTGAAGTGTTTTATTCGGCGGATGCTTGTTCTAAGCGATAACCATAACTATAAACGGGCGCCAGGCGATAACCATTTTCTGGTCGTATTGCCAGTTTGTTACGTACTCGTGAAATATGCGTGTCCATGGTGCGGGAAGGGACGTCGATATCACGTGACCAGACTGCTTCCAAAATGTACGCACGCGATAAAGGGCGCCCGAGATTTTTGAACAAGAGCAGCGCCAGATCAAATTCTTTTTGGGTCATTTCAACAGGGACGTTGTTGAAACTGAGCTTTGCTGCACGGAGTTCAAATTTATATGGCCCGAACTGCAAATGTTGGTCGGCGGTTTGCGCAGGGTAAGCGCGGCGTAATAAGGCATTTACGCGCGCGACCAGTTCGCCACTGCGTATTGGCTTGATCATATAATCATCGGCACCTGCCTCCAGGCCAGCGATGATGTCGTCCTCACTGGAACGGCCAGTCATGAAAAGAACGGGAAGTGTTAGCGAGAGTTTTTCTCTGACCCAATGCAAGACTTCCGTTCCGCTCAGATCAGGCACTTGCCAATCGAGAATCAGGATGTCGTAACTTTCTCTACGCAATTGATGCACAATTTCTTTACCGCTCTCGAATGGGTGACAAGTGTGTCCTGCCGCACTCAAAACTGTGCAAACAAACTCCAAGATAGTAGCGTCGTCATCGAGTATGGCTATTCGCATAAATCCTTCGGAAAGAAAATGCAGTTTTAGTTAAGTAAAAAAATGAACAAAAAAGCGGAAAAAACGTGAATTTTTTCCGCTTCGTTAAGTACGTGATTAGCTGCGGAACTCCACATCAGGCAAAATCACATTCACGTCCAATACTTCCAAATTACCTTGTTTATCAAGCGATACTTTAATATCGTTAGGATTGACTTTAGTGTACTTGGCAATCACGGCGATCAATTCTTCACGCAAGGCAGGCAAGAAATCGTAGCCATCACGACCGGTTCTTTCGCGGGCGATAATAATTTGCAAGCGCTCCTTCGCCGCGTTAGCGCTCTTTGGTTTGGTATTGAATAAAAAAGAAAGCAAAGCCATCTTACTTACCTCCGAAAATACGTTTTAAAATACTTGGTTTTTCATATGCGACGAATTTCAAAGGGACATCTTCACCTAAGAAACGGGAAATCACATCCTGATAGGCATTCGAGACATCGCTGTCTTTCATGTGAATCGCCGGATTACCATGGTTGGACGCTTGCAATACATCTTCTGATTCAGGAATGACTCCGATCAAGGGGATGCGCAATATCTCTTGTACGTCAGTGTACGACAGCATCTCGCCAGCTTCCACCCGCTTCGGTGAATAGCGTGTGATCAGCAAGTGTTCTTTGACCGGCTCTCCACCGGCTTGGGCACGTTTTGATTTAGCCTGAATAATACCCAGGATACGATCAGAATCACGTACCGATGACACCTCAGGATTGGTCACAACGATAGCCTCATCGGCAAAAGTCAGCGCCATCACTGCGCCGCGCTCGATACCAGCCGGTGAATCACAAACGATGTACTCGAAATCCATCTTGATCAAATCATTCAGGACGCGCTCAACACCTTCTTCGGTCAAGGCATCTTTGTCGCGTGTTTGCGAGGCTGGCAAAATAAATAGATTGTCGCAATGCTTGTCTTTGATCAGCGCTTGATTGAGTGTAGCTTCACCACTAATTACATTGACTAAATCATAGACTACGCGGCGTTCGCAGCCCATGATCAGATCCAGATTACGCAGACCAACGTCAAAATCCAATACCGCTGTTTTATGCCCACGCATCGCTAATCCAGAAGCGAAGCTCGCACTCGAAGTAGTCTTGCCTACTCCGCCTTTACCCGACGTTACGACGATGATTCTTGCCACAAAAAACTCCTTTAATTTTAGAACTTACGCAAAACTGCCCCAGCGTCGTTGCACTCGTCTAGCCGTACTAAAGTACTGTCTTCGACGGTGCGCCTAGCTGGAACAATTTTGCGTAAGTCCTAACTCAATTTAAATACCCTGGAAACAATTTTTTAACACGTCTAAGCTGCTGATTTCATGGATGATACTTCAATACTGTCACCAATTAATTTGATTTGTACCGGGTGCTGTGCAGACAATTTCGGAAAGCCATTCTCAAAGGTGCGGTAAATCCCGGCAATCGAGACTAACTCTGCCTCCATCGTCAGTGCATAAATACGCGCCTCAGTGTTCCCGCTCGCGCCCGCCAATGCGCGGCCGCGCAAGGGGGCGTAAATATGGATACTGCCATCGGCGATCACTTCGGCGCCATTATTCACGGCCGCAGTAATGATCAGGTCGGCACCACGCGCATAAATTCTTTGGCCGGCCCGCACCGGAGTGTCGATTACCATGGCCGGAGTGTTTTTGATCACGACTGAAGGCGCCGGCGCTGCGGCTGATTCAATCACAGGCAGTTCCACTGATGCTTGCTCAATCGGGGCAGCTATTTCCGGGCGCGCCTTGCTCACCACATCAATGCTCAAGCCATGTGCGCGGATAGTTGCAAAATCGTCTTCCTGCGCATTACGCACGGCGACCACCGTTAATCCATGGGACTTGAACAGGGCGACCAAGCCAGTCCAATCGAGTTTTTGCTGGGAAATCGATTCGACATCGACAATGGCAAATTCGTCATCAAAAAAGTCTGGGGTGCCAGCCGTCATCGCTTTGAGCGCTGCATCAAGGACGGCGATACTGGCGTCGTGCAGTAAAACTGCAACGGCTACGACTGTGGATATCTTAATTTCTATAGGTTTGCGGGTCAGGCTGTTTTGCATAAGTGATGAAATAAGTGGCGAAATTAATATTGAAATAAGCGGTGAAATAAGCGCTGAGAGTAGCCTATTGACGCCACATTCTTTAATCTAAATTTGATCTAAATAAAAAATATGTGCCACAAAAGGCCTAATCGTACCAAGTGCTGAGCCAGATTGCAAAAAAAGAGGGGGAGATGGGCTTTGTTTTAGAATTTTAATTTCGTTTTGTGCAATTATTCTGAGTGTTGTAAAAATTTAAACTCCGCAGTAAATGTCAACACAGAGAATTCTGGCATTTGTTATGAATAAATCAATCAAATAAAGGAAGAAAAGAAGAAGTATGATCATGCTGGTTTCAACAAGCCGCCAATTTTAATTAGCATGCTTGATGTTTTGTCTGTAGATGACCGGCACTGTAAAAATACGACCGATGATCGACAATTTTGAAAATTTAATTCAACCTATTTGACCAACTACAAGGAATCATCGATGGAGCTATTGGCGATTGAGGCAAACGAATTACAAAAACAATTTGGCAATGTACATGCCGTACGTGGTTTAAATTTACAGGTGAAATGCGGTGAAGTCTTCGGACTCCTAGGGCCGAATGGCGCAGGAAAGACCACCAGTCTTGAAATGCTGGAAGGTTTGGTCAAACCTGATTCAGGTGACATCCGCATTCTTGGAATGGATTGGCGCAGTCAGGGCAGCGCAATCCGTCACCGGATAGGCGTGCAATTTCAGAGCACCCAGTTAGACGACAAAGTGAAGGTGCGTGAGGCGCTTGAGATGTTCGGCAGCTATTACGCAAAGTCGCGCAAGCCAGATGAACTTTTGCAGCTGTTGCAGTTGGAAGACAAGGCTGATGTCTACCAAAGTAAGTTAAGCGGCGGTCAACGTCAACGCCTTGCACTCGGCTTGGCTTTGGTGAGTAATCCTGAACTGGTGTTCCTCGATGAGCCGACAACGGGCCTCGATCCGCAAGCGCGCCAGAGCCTTTGGGATTTAGTGCGGCAACTCAAAAACGAAGGCCGCACCGTGCTCCTGACGACGCACTATATGGATGAAGCCGAAGCCCTATGTGACCGCATCGGCATCATGGATCAGGGGCAGATATTACAATTGGGCACGCCGCGTGAACTGATAGCAAGCCTCAATCAACCTAGTTACGCAGAGATCGAGTTTGAAGGCATTGCTCCTGATGTAAAAACATTTGCCGAACATTTCGGACGCGAAGTGGAAGTCAAAGCGCAGCATTGGGCGATTGCACTGACTGACGCCAAACGCGATTTGCAACATCTACTAGCTTGTATTGAAACGCTGAATTTACCAATGCAGCAACTGCACGTGCGCCGCGCTAGTTTGGAGGATGTATTCCTTCAGCGCACCGGCCGCAGCTTGCGCGATTAAAGGGATAAACCATGATGAATCTAAGAATTTTTTTCAATCAAGTAAAAATGGGCCTCAAAATCTATTTGCGGGTACCCGCCGCCATGTTTTGGATGATCGCGTTTCCGATTGTGATGCTAATGGGCATGGGCGTGGTGTTTAGTGGCTCAGCAAAATCTGGTATCAAGCTAGTCTGGTCTCAGGCGCAGGTGGAACCAGCAGGCACAGCCGCATCGGCCGAGGATAATGCATTAAAGACCGCGCTGACTGAACTCGGCGTGGCCCTAGAAACAATGACACCGACGCAGGCGGAAGAACGTTGGAAGGGCGGAAAATTGCCAGTATTGTTAGAGCGCCAGGACGGGCAATATAGTTTGCGCATCAATTCGTATTTAGGCGGGCAAGGAATGCAGGTCGCAGCGCTGGTGCAGCAGGGCTTCTTAATGGTTCAGGCACGCGCGCTTGGCACGGCAGAACTTGTGCGCATTCCGCTCGTCATGACTAGCCCCGGCGGCCATCACGACGGCCCGTACGCCGCCTATTTATTGCCCGGATTATTAGGACTAAATTTATTGATGATGGGCGTGTTTTCGGTCGGAATGGTGGACGTAACTTTACGAGAAAAAGGTGGCTACAAACGCCTGGCGACCACACCGTTGCCACGCCATATCTATCTCGCCGCCCAATTAGGGGTTCGTCTAATTGTGGTAATTACTGCGGCCTGCATGCTGATGTTGGCAGGTGCGCTTAGCTTTGGCATTTACAATCAAGGCAGCTATTTAAGTTTGCTGGTATTGCTGATACTAGGAGCGGCATGCTTCACCAGCATGGGCTATCTGCTGGCCAGTTTTGCAAATAATGTCGATGTGTATAACGGTTTCGCCAACATGGTGTTTCTGCCTTTGATGCTGCTATCTGGAGTGTATTTTTCCCTCGATGCCGCACCGATGTGGTTGCAGCGCGGCGCGGATCTGTTGCCGCTGACCCCGTTGCTAAAAGCCCTGCGTTCCGTTTTCAACGACGGAGCCAGTCTCGCCAGCCAAGGACCGTCTCTTGCGCTAATTGCTGGCTGGACCTTGGTCCTTTTTGTGCTGGCGACTAAACGATTTAAGTGGGTTTGATTTCTGTTCGCGAATTAACGATGTGCGTCCTGGACTACACGTTATCAACATATGGAACAGATGAATTTTGGGTCAGTAACCAGGTCGCAGAGCGATCGCAGCTTATGCTGAAGTTTGACGACTGTGCGGATGGTTTGGTCCTTCGGCCAGAATTAGCCGGTCAGCTGGCCCAGCTAGTTCACATAATCTTACAGTCTATTGCAATTGTTATTTCAATATAAAAATACTATAGTGTGATCTACTGAAACTTATCGCTTGCAATGAAATGTTTGTCGTCGAGCAATTGCGCTGTGCTCAACACCATTTAACGGACAAATTGAATAGGTGCCAATCGCGAACTGCGGTTGCCTTTCTCTGATGTATTTAAAGGATTGGATTCTTACAATAGACTCGATATTCTTTTTTTTTGATTGAGAGACACTAATACGATAGGGAGACGACATGGCAAGCAGCGCAATTAGCAGCTTTATTCAACATCTTTTTAACACGATCCTGCAGCGCAACGGTGAAACGGCCGAGATCGCCTACTGGGTAGGCCTCGCCAACGCCGGAACGTCTGCCGCGCAGATAACCCAAAACTTTATCGTTTCGAACGAAGCGCGAAACGTCATTACAGTACTCCACCTTTACGATACATTTTTCAATCGCCCCGCTGATAGCGGCGGCCTCGCCTATTGGGTTGCCGCGCTAAATAGCGGCGCTTCGCTAAGCAACATCGCCGAATCTTTTGCCGCCTCCAGCGAATTTCAGACAAAGTTCGCCGGTACCAGCAACGCGGATTATGTCGAGGAGCTTTATTCCAATCTTTTCGGTCGGCACAGCGATGTAGCTGGCAAAGCATACTGGCTAGAACGGATCGACCATAGCATGCTGAGCCGTGCTGCAGTTGCGCTATCCTTCTCATTCTCGGACGAAGCGCGGTCTAGCACTGGTGCCGCCACCCGCTTTGCCGAAAGCTACCTTGTGCTGCGCGCGGCCGGTAACTCTGAACCGAACACCGATACCATAACTGCTCTGGCAGCGGAATCCCTGACGGCGGCACTTGCTGAAAAAATTGCAGCTTATTCGATTGATAGCGTAGCGCCGCTTGTGCCAAGCGTGGGCGCGGTCCAATCGGTGACCGGCATCGCTCCGACCAGCGCTTCGGTCACGGCAGAAGCGAATAGCAGCGTTGCCTTGTTCAAGTGGGTCGATGCCAACACCGACGGTATCGTCACTGCCGATGAGCTGAGCTCGCTGGGCACGGCGATGGCGACCGGCGGAACGGCCAATTTCACGGGCCTGACGCTGGCCGACCATGACAAATTGGTGGCGACCGCCTCTGATGCTGCGACCAACACTTCGGGCTACTCGGCCGCCACGACCGTGTCTATCATCGACAGCACAGCGCCGCGTGCGCCAACCGTGGGTGCAGTCAATTCGGTGACCGGTGCCGCACCGACCAGCGCGTCGGTCAGGGCAGAAGCCAACAGCACCGTTGCCTTGTTCAAGTGGGTCGATGCCAACACCGATAGTATCGTCACTGCAGGTGAGCTGAGCTCGCTGGGCACAGCGACGGCGACTGGCGGCACGGCCAATTTCACTGGCTTGACGCTGGCACATAATGACAAGCTGGTGGCGACCGCCACCGATGCGGCGACTAACACCTCCCGCTATTCGGCCGCCACCACAGTGTCCGTCACCGACGGCATCGCGCCCACCACGACGATTGCGACGGTAGGCTTCTCAGCCGACACGGGCACCTCGGGCACCGACTTTATTACCAAGACGGCGGCGCAGACGATTTCCGGGACGGCCAGCGCTAACCTGGTGGCCGGCGAGATGGTGGAAGTATCAATCGACAACGGCAGCACCTGGAGCACGGCGACGACCAGCGTCGGCGCAAATACCTGGTCACTCGCAGGGGTCACGCTCACGGCCAGCGATACGCTGAAGGTGCGGGTTACCGACACGGCCGGCAACAGCGGCACGACCGCCAGCCAGGCCTATGTGCTCGACACCACGGCACCCGCGACGACGATTGCGACAACAGCATTCTCGGCCGACACGGGTACTTCAGGTACCGACTTCAACACCAAGACGACAGCGCAGACGATTTCCGGGACGGCCAGTGCGAATCTGGTGGCAGGTGAGATAGTGGAAGTGTCCACGGACAACGGCAGCACCTGGAGCACGGCGACGAGCAGCGTAGGCGCGAATACATGGTCACTCGCGGGGGTGACGCTCACAGCCAGTGATACGCTGAAGGTGCACGTCACTGATGCGGCGGGCAACAGTGGCACAACCGCCAGCCAAGCCTATGTGCTCGATACTACGGCGCCCACGACGACGCTCGCGACGATGTCATTTAGTGTCGACACCGGCACCTCGGGCACGGACTTTATCACCAAGACGGCGGCACAGACGATTTCTGGGACGGCCAGTGCGAACCTGGTGGCTGGTGAGATCATGGAAGTCTCGACCGATAACGGCAGCACCTGGACCACGGCGACGAGCGGTGTCGGGGCCAATACCTGGTCACTCGCGGGGGTGACGCTCACGGCCAGCGACACGCTGAAGGTGCACGTCACGGACACGGCCGGCAACAGCGGCACGACGGCCAGCCAGGCCTATGTGCTGGATACCACGGCGCCAACGCTATCCTCCAGCTCGCCCGCGGACGGCAATGCAACACTTGCTGTTGGTAGTAACCTGACCCTGACCTTTAACGAGACCGTTGCGCTTGGCACTGGCAACATCGTGCTCAAGGCAAGTTCGGGGGACTCGGTGGTCGAAACCTTTAATGTCGCCACGGGTGTGGGCAGTGGCGGCGGCACGGTGTCAGTCAGTGGCACAACCGTAACGATTAATCCGTTTGCCAATTTATCGTCCAGTACCGATTACAACGTGCGGGTCGATGCGACAGCGGTGGTGGATGCCTCAGCCAACGCCTATGCCGGCATAGCCGATGCGACCACCTTAAACTTCACGACGGTGGCGCCTGCCTTCGATGGAACCTTGCGTACTACTACTGCGGGCGATGTGGCCGCAGCCAATGCCTACCTTGCAGGAGGCGCCGTCACGTTAACCATAGACCTGACCGACCCGTTATTCCGAAACCACAGCAATATCAGCTTATCCAGCTTCGGCACGGATGATTTCCTGAATATCAAATTGCAAACCTCGGTTTTTCCGGTCATAGCAGGCTGGCAAAAGCAGGGGGTGACGGCGCATGTCATCGGTACAAAATCCAACGCCTATTCCGTGGAAAGATATCGATCTGTCCCAAATGGTTCGACCTCGCTGACGCTCACTCGTACGGTCAGGCTAACGGCCCCAGTAGCCGACTTCCCTGCATTCACGCCGCGGCAAATCAGCCTTAGATCCTGGCAGACAGCGAACTACCATTGGTCGGCGCGCTACTTTATCACCGGTCTGCATATTTCTTCAGTTGGCCATATCGCCTTCATCTGATGGCGGCGAGTTGGCGAGGCGTGAGATGAGCGAGGCGTTAGTGCTGGAAGAAATTCGCCGCTATCAGCAACAGGGGCAGCTGAAAGCGGCCTTGCTTGCATGTGAATTGGCTTGCATCGCTGCGCCAGAGAGTCTGGCTTTGCTCGCGCTGGCGGGCATATTGGCGGCGCAAAACAAGGAGTGTGAGCGAGCGCGAAACATCCTCACCCAATTGGAGACCGATCCGCGCTTTCCGTCGCTAAATGCTTCTGTGCTCACCGACATAGCCGGAATTTATATTTTGCTCGG
>JAZJYB010000279.1:13234-16614 GCA_040390685.1 Pseudomonadota bacterium
ATGCGGTGTCTGGAAATGGCCTTGCAGTTAAGCCCGGATTATTTGCTGGCCATCATGCGCCGAGGCCTGGTGTCCTTGCAAAGTGGCTATGTTGCGTCGGCAATTGCGGATTTTACGGCCGGACTGGCGCGATTGGCAGTCGAGCAACACGCGCCAGTATTGATCAATTTAGCGCGTTGTTATCTGGCGCAAGGCGATACCGTACAGACACAGGCGATGGTGGAGCGCGCACGGCAAGCAGGCGCACAAAAGCATGAACAATGGGTGTTTGTGGCGGTCGATTGTTATATCGCACTGGATCGCTGGGGCGATGCGGAGCAGGCGATTCAGGAGGGTTCGCAGGCCGGGATCGAACAAAACACGGGATTGCTGTTGTGGTCCGTCGTTCTCGCTGCACAGGACAAGCACGAAGAAGCCGAACATCAAATACGCAAGGCCTTGCGCGATGATCCGGAAAACGTGGCGCTTTTAACGCACTTGGCGACCCTGGCGAATGTGCGCGGGCATTATGGCGAGGTGTTGCATTGCTTGCACAGGGCGACACAACTGGAGCCGGACAATGCAGGTCTATGGGCGCAACTCGCGCAGGTAGGTAATCAGTATTTTGATGAAGAGGCGGCGCGCCATGCGGCAGAAAAAGCGCTTGCATTGACCAGGGAAAAGCTTGGACTGGAACGCGCGCAAGCCTTGGTGGCGATGGCGCACGTGAGCGCCGACGCCGGTCAGCAATCCGAAGCAGAACTGTATTACCAGGATGCGCTGATCCAGTTACCGGACTTTATTCCAGCCCAAATGGGTTTGGGTCGGCTGTGGTTGCAATGGGGTCGGGTGGATGAGGCGACGGCACTATTCGAATCGGTCACGCAGCGGCATCCTACTGCCGGTCTTGGCGCATTGATCAGTGCACGGCGTTTCCCTGATGACGATGCGGTGCTGGCCAACATCGAGCGCATGGCGCATATGCCCAGTCTGGAAGGGTCGGTAAAAAGCGGCTTGTTGTTTGACCTCGCCGCCGTGTACGAGCATCGCAAGGACTATGAGCGTGCCTTTCATTTTGCGCGCGAGGCCAATCAGGCCAGCCGCCATTATTTGCCGTATCAGGCCAGCGCGCATCGCGACTATTGCCACCGTCTGCAAAGCCATTTCAGCCGAGATTTTTATCAGCAACGCCAGGGCTACGGTCACCCATCGACCTTGCCGGTGTTTGTCTGCGGCATGCCGCGCTCCGGCACCACGCTGGTGGAGCAAATCCTGGGCGGGCATCCGGATATTTTTGTGGCCGGTGAAATTGGCATGCTGTCCGGCGTGTTGCAGCGCCTGAATGCCTGGGAATGGCATCTCGGGTCGGGGCAGGAATACCCCGAATGCATCCTCGATCTTGGCGAAAAGCAAGCGTACAAATTTGCCGGACAAATTCTGGAAGATTTACGCCGTTATGATGCAAACGCCACGCACATCGTCGATAAACTGCCACACAACTTTGAAAATATTGGCTTGCTGCGGCTGCTCTTCCCGAATGCGCCGGTCATTCATGTCTTGCGTGAGCCGCGCGATGTGGCAGTGTCAAATTACTTCATCAACTATCAGGCGAAGTTCGGCGGCATGGGCTTTGCTTACGATCTCAGCGATATCGGGCAACAACTGGTCGATTATCAGCAGTTAATGCAGCATTGGGATGCCACCCTGGCCAAGCCGGTGCTAACCTTGCGCTATGAAGACGTGGTTGAAGATACTGAAGGCGCTGCGCGCAAAATGCTGGCTTATCTTGGATTGGACTGGACACCGGCTGTTCTCAATCATCAGAATCTGGAACGCGCGGTAAAAACGGCCAGCGTCTGGCAGGTACGCCAACCCATCTATAAAACAGCGGTAGAAAAATGGCGACGCTACGCCTCTTTTCTGGCACCGTTGGAACAGGCTCTGGCGGAACAGCCGCAGACGCCCGAGCCTATCAGCGCATCATCCACACGACCATTAAACGACGGTTGTTTTTTTCAAGGGATGGATTATTTGCACCGGAATCAAGGTGTTCAGGCTGAGCATGTGTTCAGGACATTGCTGCGGGACCGTGCCGGTCATGCCGCCGCCACGCACATGCTGGGCGTGGCACTGATGCAGCAAAACCGGCATGCGCAAGCATTGCCTTACCTGGAAGCATCGATTGAACGCCATCCAGGGCATGCCGGTTGGTACCACAACGCCAGGCTGGCCTATCAACATCTTGGCCGGCATGAAGACGCGTTGAGGATGCAAGAGAAAATGGCCCGAAGGGTGCAGTTTGAGGAGCGTCAATAACGCATGACATGCGACTGGAACGTCGTGTAAACGTAATTTTGTAATCGGGCCGTTTTAGCCTGCGCACCTGGGTATTGTTATGCCCGAGGCAAAGTGGTTACGGCAAGATTGCACCATGGGTCAATTTAGTACTGGTGCCAACACGCATTAAAGCGTGTTTGAATTTACACATACATGAATTCATTGTGATGCTGACTCCCCAATCGCTCTATGACTGCGACAGATACCAATGATTTGGCGCATGCACAAAAATTACTTTGACATAGAAATCGAACAAAACAAAAATTTATTCGCGAGACAGACTAGGCGCGTTTGTGCAGCGAGCTAATACTGGAAAAGAAAAAATTAGCCCAACTCAAATTGATACAATTTGGACTTCCCTTCAAATGGAAGTCCATTTGCCTCACAGTATAACCGCACCTTTTCGGTGAATTCGTTCGAAGCGTCCGGAGGCACCATTACGGACTCAATAAAATTGTCAATTCCTGCAATTGAGATCCGTTTTATGCATGCTTTTTTACGAAAGTCTGACATTGAATCTTCAAGACTTTCATTTGATATTGCGCCCATCTCAACTAAGCTTTGGAAGGCCTCTTTTATCGTCTCATGTGGAAAGCTAAGTATGTCCAAAGGGGCTTTTTTTATCAGAGTTAAGTCAATCGAAGACATCAGTCTAATTTCTTCTTCGTGGCTGTATTCTTTCGATTTTCGTGCGAAAATTTCCCCGTATTCAAGTTTATTTCTCTTAAATACATGTGACAGCTCATTATCCAATGTAAGTTTTTTGTACTTAATTGGGACAATTAAGATACCTTCCAGTTTTTTGATTTTATCAACAGATGTCGAAATTCGAACCGTTTCGCCAATGTGGTGGTAAAGTTTCCACATCGCTTGGCTTTGCTCCTTTTTCGTCCATGATTGCATGTGGACGGTCTTATGTAGGTATTCCAGTATTGACATTGCATCGCCGGACGGCAGATTAAGATAGCCTCTTCTATCGAGCCATTTGGCTATTCGGTTTTGACCTTCAATACTTCGAAGTGCTTTAAGTATAAAACCTTCATATGGGTCATGCCACGTGTCGT
>JAZJYB010000280.1:0-28078 GCA_040390685.1 Pseudomonadota bacterium
GGATGGCTGCTGGCTACGGAATGGGAGTTTTCTGACGCGATTCAAGATGCGATTCGCGGTCATCATCAACCCGATGACAAAAATCTCAATTCCATAGCGTCTGTAGTTCATGTGGCAAATTCTATTGTTCATGCACTCGATTTAGGCAATACCGAACTCGACCAAGTACCAGTATTGTCTCAGCACGCCTGGGATTCATTGGCGCTAAGTGAAACGGACTATCTGGCGATCTTTCGAGAAACCGAATTGCGCTTTGATGCACTCAATCAAATTGCCTAAAAATCCAAGAAGACAAAGAAATCCAAGATGATTTTTCACTATAGTCGTTTTAATTTTTGTACCAAGACGAAGTGCTTGAACATTTCCGAATAAACCTATTTAATTAAGTCTTCACCATGTATCTGGAAAAAAACATCTTGGAACCACTTAGCACCTTCAGGGATGCAAATTATGAAATTGAAAATATTCACTTGTTTCGTAATATCTCCAACGAAAACCGTCTGCAAATTTCAAATATTATAAAAGACTGTTTAGTCGTCAAAGCGCTCTCAGGACAAGTTGTGCTGGATGCGCATAGTTCAGGCGCGCGTCTGTATATCGTACTCAAAGGCGCACTCGCGATCACCACACCAAACCCTGAAAACAATCTGCAAGAACATGCCACCACCCAATACCTTACAGGTGAATGTGTCGGTGAGATATCGGTGTTGGATACCGAAATACACTCGGCCACAATTTCTGCCTTAACTGATAGCGAGCTATTAGTGATAGAAGCGGAAACCATGTGGAAGCTGATCGATGAATCGAATGGCGTGGCGAGGAATTTATTGCAATTACTCTCGTTTAGGGTTCGCGCTGCGAATGCTCAGATTAGAAACCGCCAAAAGGTAGGTGAATTTTATCGCCAACTTTCTATGGTCGATGGCCTGACCGGCTTACACAATCGCGCATGGCTCAATACGCAATTGCCAAGCATGTTGGCAACTGCACATGCGACCGGTGATCCGCTGAGCATTATCATGGTCGATCTTGACCATTTCAAAAAATTTAACGATGAATTTGGCCATGTGGTCGGCGATGATGCCTTACAAACTGCAGCAAAAGTCTTGAACGCCGGCCTGCGCCCTACTGACTTTGCAGCGCGCTATGGTGGTGAAGAAATGATCGTTATTTTGCCCAACACAGATCAACGGTCAGCGCTAATTGTGGCTGAAAGACTTTGCAGTAGGCTGCGAAAAACAAGAATTTTTGCGAATATGCAAAAGCCACTACCGCACATTACTGCGTCTTTTGGTCTGGCGACCTTGAAGCAAGGAGAGGATGGCCCAACCGTGATTGCAATGGCAGATGCCGCACTATATCGAGCCAAGGAAGCTGGCCGGAATCGGGTTGCACTCTAAAGGATTTAATTTTTATGGAATTAGAAAAAAGCCCCTGTTGCGCTGGCAACAGGGGCTTTTTTTTATCTTTTAACGAAGTTTAGAACTTATAACCAACGCTAATACCCACGCCCAAAGGATCAAATTTAATCTCCTGAGTCTGTCCGGTAGAGAATGACGCCGTGGTTTTCAGAAAAGTCTTTGTCACTTCAACATCCGCAAACCACCGCTCATTGATTGCCACTGAAACGCCTGCTTGCAAAGTCGCCGCCAATTTGTTTTTCACTTTGAAGGTCGCTGCTGGGCCACCTGTATCCAACAGCGCTGTCAATTGACCAGAGCCTGTGGTCTTAGTGAAATATGCATATGTTGCGCCTGCACCAAGGTAAGGGCGAACTTGCGCTTTTGGATTAAAGAAGCGGTACTGAACCAGGGTTGTCACTGGCAAGACGCTTGAGGTACCAAGCTTGCCAGTACCTGCGATTGCTCCAGCGCCATACAGCGTGTGCTTAAATGGCACACCCAGTGGGATTTCAACAGTAATATTGTCAGTTATGCCATAGTCAAAAACCAGCACCGGCTGGGTATCGCTACCAACATCTGCCTTGGTGTGCGGCAGCGCAGGTGCCGATAAATCACCACTCTCAACCTTAGGTGTAATCTTTTTCGCGCCAAACTTGGCGGTCCATTGCCCGGCGCTTTGCGCCGATGCGCTAGACGCAAGCGTCATTGCAGCGGCCAGCGCCAGCATTTTTACGGTGTTATTTATAAGTACTTTCATTGTGTCTCCTGATTCAATTTGTTATGGCTGTTGCCATTCGAATGTTTTTCAAAAATGACCTCATCATCCAAGTGATCGAAGAGGTCGATTTGATTCATTGTTACATCCAACCTTTGACGACCAATCTCTCAGTCGTATAGCGTGCCAATAGCCATTGGCCGTAAGGCGTAGGATGGACGGTATCGGAGAATAGGTAATGACTGATATCGCCAGAAATTAAATTCGAAGCATTGCAAACAAGTGAACTTCCTAATGGATTCTTAGCCGCAGTCAAATCACAAGCCGGAGTCTTGACGTTTGTCAGACCATAAGGACCTGGATTGGTCGCTTGGTCGTGATTGACAGAGAAGGCATCCACTAACACGACGTTTGCCTCGCCCGAAAGTCCGCTACTCAACTGGTCATTAAATGTTTTGTTCATTGCGCTGATGAGCGCTTGCGTCTCCGCGCTTTGAGAGAGACCAAAAGGAGTCATTGCCAGATCAGGGAGATTGTTGACCACGACATGCGTCGCGCCATTTGCAAGTATTTGCGTCTTCACTAAGGCGACTAATTCAGCACCCGCTGTTCCCATTGCTGCAATAACTACTGGTCCATTAGTAGCAGCATAAGCAGCTCCGGCATTTTGCCCAGCTGTGGTTGCGGTTGCAACCATAGGTCCATAAACCGCTTGAGCCCCAACTGCGGCATTACCAGGCTGTGTTGCAGCTGCAAAAACTGCTGCACCTACTACTGTTGCATCGGTATGGCCGGCGCGAGCACTTTCAGTTGCCATCGCAATGCCAATTGCCTGGGCTGCAGTAGCCGGGTTTGTTGCACCAGCAGCTAGCAGGCCTACTAGAGTACTACCAAACTTTGCCTGACCAGCGGCCGTTGCACCGGCGGACAATTGGCCTAACTGGATGAAAGCGTCATTAGCGCCTGCCATTACAAAAACCAACTCATCCGCTTTAAACTTACCACCGGCGATTGCCAAATGATTTTTAATTTGAGTTGCCACAGGTACAGTAAGTGAACCCAGAGCTGAACCAGTATATTTATTGCCAGGGCCGACAGGATTTGTCACCCGAGCGCCACCTTGGGCATAGCCAAAGCAACCTGCATGATTTACTACTGGTACGGAAAAACCATGAGCGGCATCACCGTCCAGGCCAGTTTGAGCTGGGCAAGGAGCTGGCAAACCTAGTTGAGCTGCCATCAGCTCAGTCCAGTTTTTGCCCGTCAGCGCAGGATTCACACCAACGTTATTACCGTTGATATTAAATTTACCACCACCAAGCGCTTTCACCGTCCCGACAGCATAAGTACCGACATCCGATAAGCTATCGCCAAATGAAATTTGGGCGCTATATTTAACTTTAAGTGTTTGGTCACCAGTAGTATTACTTCCACTTCCACTGCCACCGCAGCCAGCCAAAACGGCAACCGCAGATAGTATAGCCAGCGAATATTTAATTTGACGCATTCTTGTCTCCTGTTAAAAATTTTATGTAAGTCGCAAACAGTTTCGTATTATATTAAAGATACGAACGTGCTAAAACTCAGGAAGGAGTATGTCATCAGGTAAATGACCTGAATAGAGAAAAAATAGAATTAGAGTAAATGCTCTGAAAAAAAACAACAGCTAAAAAACTGAGTTTATTCATGGCATTTTCACAGAGTGAAATTCGCCTATTTTAGGAATAGACGACAGTCAGGCGCGAAGTAAAAAACGCCCATTTTTCACAAAATTATTTAATCGGATGGGAAAGTGAGATTTTTTTCAGCCATTGATCCAGCGCAATTTTACCCGGGCCGATGACGATCAGCACCAACAAACAAATACCCCAGTAAAAATGATCATTAATCGCTGCTGGACATTCAAATGTCCACAATTGAGGATAAGAAATGACCGCCATTGCATTTACTACGAACAAACCCAGGGCAACAGGTCGTGAAAACAAACCTAATATTAACAACGCGGAAAATACTAACTCACCACCAGCGCCCATCACGGCAGCCACTTCTGGCGGCAATACCGGGATGGTATATTCCTCGCGAAACAGTGAAAGTGTTCCATCCCAATTACTCACTTTAACTATCCCAGCCTTCAAGAATTGCCAAGCGATAAATACTCTCAACACTAGCCCAATTGCCGTAGTACCCCACGCTTGCAATTGATGATCCAAGCTGAGGCTCAAGTTATGAAATCGCAAAAATATGTTCATTTCCGTCCTAGATAGTTTTGATGATTATCTGTCGAAGTAGCGCATTAATTCTTACAGTATTTCATAATTTGAAAACGTCCTTGCAGCAAACCAGGCATTCAAGGCACTGGCAACGTCGAAATTCGGATCAGAATCTATCGCCACTTCCAATGCGGCAGCCAAATTTTCTCCTTGCGAAAGCGCCTGTAAAGCACAAAAATCGGCTTTACTCATTGCAAGTACAGATACCTGCCAGACATAGCGGGTGATGAGGCCATAATTTCGTTCAGTTAGATCAAATGGAGCATTTTCATTATGATCATCCTGATGTGATAACCAGACCGCTATGCTTGCACTAGAAGACTCAAATAATTGTGCGGCGGGATGCCAGATTAAGCGGGCATCGTGCAGTTTTTCAGACGCACCGGCAATGAAAGACGGTAAAGTTAAGAAATCAGCATCCGCGGCATAATAAGCGCGATGCACTTGCCACTCCAGCGCGGCAACATCGGCGAAATACGGGTATTCTTTGTTGACGGGCGCGTCAGCCAAAAATGCCGCCAAATCCGCGCCAAAATGATTAAGGTCGCCTAAATGCGAGGGAAAAGCCAAGCCATAAGCACGCGCCATTTGTTCAAAAAAATCTACCCCGACTAACTTCAACAAGACCGGATACGCGTTTGCCAAGGCACTGGTCCAGATCGCGCTCTGATTACCGCGATAAAATGCCAGACGCGCCTCCAACGGTGATTCTGGTGCCGCAAATATTGATAAGGTCTGCCCCGCCAGATCAACATTTAAGAGTGCATCTGCGAAGCCCTTTTGTAGCGTTGCGAGGGAATTATTCTGCTTATCCAATTTTATTTCTCGCATCGATACGACACTGTTCCACCTTCGATGCTTCATCGAGTAAAACCTCAAGCGCGGGGATGTCGGTATCCCACTCAATCAGCGTAGGAATTTCAGGCCCGAATAATCGACAGGCTTCTTGATACAGCGACCAGACTTTCGCGTCGATGCGGCTACCATGATTATCGATTACGCAATCAGGAGTCAGCAAATGTCCCGCAAGATGAATCTCTCCGATTGATGCTTGCGGCAGTTGTGCAAAACAATTCAGGGCGGCGATCGCATCCTCGCCGTGATTGCATTGATTGACAAATAAGTTGTTCACATCCAGCAAAACACCACAACCAGTGCGTTTTGACAGCTGCACCAGAAGCTCGGCTTCAGACAAACTATCTTCATTAAAGCGCAGATAAGTGGAGACGTTTTCGATTAATACCGAGCGTTTCAGCGTATCTTGCAAGTGACTCACCCGGTCGCTGACAAGATCTAAAGCTTCTTGCGTCAAGGGTAGTGGCAGCAGATCATTCATATGTCTGCCAGCGATACTACCCCAGCACAAATGCTCTGAAACGAGGGCGGGCTCAGTTCGCTCGACCAGGCGTTGGAGTTTTTCTATGTGAGTGTTTGAGTAGCCTAGTGCAGATCCAAGACCAAGCCCAACGCCATGCAAACTCAAGGGATAATCACGGCGCAGTTGTTGCAGAACATGAAGGTCGTAGCCACCGTCGCCAAAATAATTCTCAGAATGTACTTCCAGCCAGTCGATGGCGATTGGCCCATTTAAGAAATCTCGATAATGCTTGCTACGCAAACCCACTCCGTTGCCATGAAGGCTGTGAGTGGGCATGCGTAAAGAAATCGCAGAAATGTTTTTATCCACGTATTCTTAATATCTATGCTTTAGGCGCTTCCATTTTCCCGCCCATTTTTTCGCAAGTTCCGGCAGGTACTTTTTTCCATTCATTTGGATCCATATCTTTCTTACCTTGACCAGCACATGAATGTGTACCGTTTTTTGTCGCACAATCATTTTGGCCTGCTTTAGCAACACCAAAACATTTTTCAGTTTTGACAGGGTCAGCTGCCATTGCCAAAGAAGAACCCAACAAACCAGCCAATGCTACTGCAACCAATGCTTTGTTACTCATATCCGTCTCCTAAATAAGATAAAAAATATACCCCAACCGGGCAAATTATTCGAACTACAGCAAATAGTCGGTCAAAGCCAAGTTACCTTACACTTTTTTTTAATTTTTTTCTTCTCTTTTTAATTATTTTCTTAAACTTTTTTGAAACATTTGAAGAGCTCAAACACGATTACACGCTAGGCTTCACGTCCTTCATACACAAGACAGAAGCATGAATAATGTATACTCTTCGTCTGTCAAAACTAAAAAAGTATTGGAATCTTATGCAAAAATTGTCATTTACTCTGGATGGAGAATATGTAGAGCTAAATCAGTTATTAAAGCTGGTGGGCATATGTGACAGTGGCGGTGCAGGCAAAGTCATCGTTGCCAATGGTGCAGTGAAAGTCGACGGAAAACAAGAACTACGCAAAACCGCAAAGATTCGCGCAGGTCAGATTGTTACTCTAGGCGAGGTTTCGATTAAAGTTCAGTCAGCCTGAAGATCGACTGATTCGGAGCTAAATATTGGTTCTTGCGATGCCGTTTCTTTGACCATAAATTGGGCCAGCATATTATCCATGGTGTCGACATGATGTTCAAACCACAGCGGCATCTCTTCAGCTAGCCGCTCACCTAGATCTGCCTCACCCAACGCGACCCGGCGTCTTACTTCAGTCATCACTTCCAAGACGGTGTCATGCTCGCGGCGGTGACAGCCAGCCGGCGGAAAACTGTTTTCTTCCATCCACTGATTCTCTTGGTCGAAATGCGCAATCGAATGAGCAATCAAGGCATCAAGGCGTTCGAGATAAGTCTCTGGTTTATTTTCTGACAATGCAGCGCACAGCATGACGAACTCTTGATGAGTTTCATCCATCGGTGCAAAATTAGAAATAAGTCTCTCAGACCAACCCCAAACTACTTGCGTCATACCAACATCCTTTTGTTCGATTAATTAATTAAGAAAGAAAGCGAATTATCCCTTATTGTCAGCACAAAACAAAACAGCGCTACCAAAGCAGCGCTGTTATTGTGTAACTTGTATTGGGTAAAAATTAATTTTCAGGCTCAGGCTGTCGTATTTACGTGCCTACCTAAATTTGCAGGTAAATTCTGCGTAGACTTATTATCCGGAATCGCCTCGATCAATGCCGTTGCACTTTCAGCGGAAATGTCGATGGCTTTTTTCAACACCGCAATGCTCACCGCCTGGCTGGTACCTACGTCAGCCAACGTGGTTGCTACACTTGCAATTCCTGAAACGTTCATGACAATTCCCCTTATCTCTACATCTCCTATAACGGCAAAGAATCAGGGGTTCTTTAGGATTTTTAAGAGGGTTTCAAGAATAAATTTTCTTGCATGCCATCCGATAGCCATTGCAAGACTGTTTCAGGTTGATTTAAATCCAACCAAATCAGTCCTTGCGGTAAATTTTGCGGTGCCTCTACGTCTGAAGCAACCGCGACAATATGTGCGTCTTCCAGATAAATGGCAGGTTTGCCTAGAGCTGGTCGATGAATTTCCAGTTTAGCGATGGCTTCCCACTTATACCCTTCAACCAGGGTCAGGTCAGCGGGCGCCAGGCGTTGCAGCAATTCAAATAAAGAAGGTTCCGCAGCCTCGCGAAGTTCGTGTACCAGAGCGTAGCGGTAAGGCGATGCCAGCAAGACTTCAGCAGCACCAGCCTGACGTAGCCGGGCGCTATCTTTATGAGATGGCTCGAGAATGATGTCGTGATGACTATGCTTGACGACATTGACGGTTTTACCAGCGGCCGCCAGATGCCTCAGCAAGTATTCCAGCAAGGTAGTTTTTCCACTTCCTGACCAGCCGACCACGCCCAACAGTTGCATTGCCATTATTTTTCACCGGAAAACAAATATTGGCGGAGTATAAAAGAAACCGCCAATTTTGTGTTTATCTGTGTTTATCTATGCGCAGGCACGCTCATCAGCCGCTATTGCGCAAACCCGCCGCAATGCCATTGATAGAAAGATGAATACCGCGCCGCACTCTTTCATCCTGATCGCCCAGGCGATAACGCTTTAGCAACTCAACCTGAACGTGGTTCAATGGCGAAAGATAAGGGAAACGGTTAACAATCGAACGTTTCAGCAAGGGATTTGCCGCCAATAATTCATCTTGCCCTGAGATCAATTTCAGCACCTCAATAGTCGCTTCGTGTTCGGCCTGCAGCCGCGGGAAAATGCTATCGCGCAGTGCTTCGTCTTTCACCAATTGGGCATAACGGCTGGCGATGCCGATGTCACTCTTGGCCAAGACCATTTCCATATTCGACAAAACGGTAGAGAAGAAAGACCAGTCCTTGAACATCGCCTGCAAGATTTGCAAGCCATCTTTCGGATGCGCCTTCAGATAGCTTTGCACCGCCGAACCGAAACCAAACCAGCCCGGTAACATTAAGCGGCATTGCGACCAGCTAAACACCCAAGGAATCGCCCTTAAATCTTCAATCGCAGTAGATTTTTTACGCGAGGCTGGCCGGCTACCGATGTTCAAACCGGCAATTTCAGCAATCACGGTCGATTCCCAGAAATATTGTTCGAACCCCTCGGTCTCGTACACCAGATCGCGATACGCGCGGAACGCGTGATCAGATAATTCTTCCATCGCCGATAAAAATTCCGGACGCGGTGCAGCTTCAGTATGCGCCAGCAAACTCGCCTCCATGGTGGCAGCCGCCAGGACTTCCAAATTACGCCGGCCCACCTCGGGATTGCCATATTTGGCGGTAATCACTTCACCTTGTTCAGTCAGACGGATTTGCCCTTGCACAGCGCCGGCAGGTTGCGCCAGAATTGCCTGAAAACTTGGCCCGCCACCGCGACCAACTGAACCACCACGACCGTGAAACAGCCGCAGACGTACCTGATGCGCGGCAAACACTTTCACCAGATCAAGCTCGGCTTTATACAGTTCCCATCCAGAGGTGAGGAAACCGCCATCTTTATTACTGTCGGAGTAACCCAGCATGACTTCCTGTGCGTTACCACGGCTAGCGAGCAAGCGCGCATAGGCCGGAATACCAAACAACCTATCCATTACCGGAGCGCTAACCTGCAGATCGCCTATGGTCTCAAACAGCGGGATGATATTGACATCAAGGCGTCCTTCTGTCGGATGCAAAAGACCAGATTCCTTGAGCAACAAGGCCAATTCCAGCATATCGGAGACACCATCGGTTTTGGAGATAATGCAGTTTGGTACGGCACCTTTGCCGTATCTCTGCTGCGCGGTACAGGCAGCACGATAGATCGCCAATTCGGATTGTGTCTCTTCGGAATACGTTAAATAAGGTGAAGCCAAAGGTCGTGAGGAACTGATCTCCGTCACCAATATCGCGATACGTTGCTCCTCATCCATGTCCAGATAACGTATAGCTGGATTCGCCGCTTGCAACAATTCGGCGACGACGCGTTCATGCACATCGGAATTCTGACGCAAATCAACTGGCGCCAGATAAAAACCAAATACCCGTACCGCACGGCGCAAATGGCGCAAGCGTCCACGCGTCAATGCGGCAGAACCATTCTCAAACAAGGATTGATGGATGATATCCAGATCAGCCACCAATTCTTCCGCGCTGGCAAATGCAGCAGCCTCGCCGCTGGCATGAATCACAGGATCAAGGCCGAGCAATTGTTTGTAAGTGCTGGCCAAGCGTGCGTAAATTCCGCTCACTGCCAGACGGTATGGCTCGTCAGAACGGTGCGGCGAATGGTCGGGCGAACGTTCTGCCAATGCGGTGAGATCGGTCGAAACCTTCACCAGCAAAGTTGCCATCGACAACTGCGAACCCAGAGTATGCAATTCATCGAGATAAAATTTAAAGGCACGGGTAGCTTGCATCGCCAATGTTTTTTCCAAAACGCTGGCAGTGACGAAGGGATTGCCATCACGATCGCCGCCGATCCAGCTACCCATTTTCATGAAACTTGGCAATTCGATTTGCTGTGCTTTGCTGTTTGATGCGGTATCTTTACTCGAAAGCAAATCTTCCAATCCGGCATACAAGTGCGGCAATTCACGGAGGAAAGTGTAGTCATAAAAACTCAGGCCATTTTCAACTTCATCGAGCACCGACAATTTCGCCATACGCAACATGCGCGTCTGCCATAAGGTCAGAACGGCGCGCTCCATTGCCTCTTCATTCGCGGCCGATTCTTCCGGCGTCAATTGCATGCGGTCACGCTCGTCAAGCAGGCGCGTGATCACCATCTGGCAATTTAAAATACTCTTGCGTTGCACTTCAGTCGGATGCGCGGTCAGCACCGGGCTCACTTCAGCGGTCTGAAAAAACTCCAGTAATTGTTGGGTGCTATGACCAGTGCTATATAGCTCTTCGATGGTATGCGCCAGACTACCGCGACGTGGCGCAGAACCGGCGATCAAATGCGCACGGGTGCGCCGCACATGATGCTGATCTTCCGCCAGATTCACCAGATGCGAAAAATAGCTAAAAGCGCGGATCACCTGCGTAGTCTGGTCATTGGTCAAGGTATCGAGCGTGGATTCCAATTCGGCACGTGCAGCCTGATCTGCATCGCGGCGAAAGCGGATGGAGTTTTGACGTACCTGCTCGATCAATTCAAAAATCTGATCGCCATGTTGATTGCGCACCGTATCACCCAGTATGCGGCCGAGGCGACGAATATCTTCGCGCAGGCTAAGGTCTTTATCGTCTTCGGCTTGATCGACTTTGGTATAGAGATGAGTATTCATACGAGAGAGTTTTACGCTACAGAAAAAACATGAAATGAAAAATGATTACCTACTTATCGAGCTACATTGCCTTGGCAACTTTGGTGCGGCGGCGAATAGCCTGCAGCAAGCCGCGCGTCGAACTATCGTACTCTTCCTTGACCGAATCCGGATCCAGACTAATCAATTGTTGCGCCAGTGATTTACCCAACTCTACTCCCCATTGATCGAAGGCATTAATATCCCAGATCACCGATTGCACAAACACCTTATGTTCGTACAAGGCGATCAATGCTCCTAGTGAACGCGGCGTGAGCGAATCAAGCAGCAAAGTCGAGGTCGGGCGATTGCCTTCAAACACGCGTGGTGCCAACATCTTCTCGGGCAAGTCACCGAGTTCTGCGCGCACTTCCTGCATGCTCTTGCCGAGTGCCATTGCCTTGGATTGTGCAAAACAATTCGCCAACAGCGCTTTATTGTGTCCCGGTAAGCCGGCATCATCTTCCGCCACCACAATAAAATCGGTAGGAATAATCGTTGCGCCCTGATGCAATAATTGGAAATAAGCATGCTGACCATTGGTGCCCGCTTCACCGAATAAGATCGGTGAGGTGGTGTAGTCAACTCTATGCCCTTCACGTGTCACCGACTTGCCATTACTTTCCATTTCCAGCTGTTGCAGATAAGCCGGCAAGCGTGTCATGCGTTGGTGGTAAGGCGCAATTGACAAGGCTTGCAAACCAAGGAAATTAATGTTCCAGACACCAATTAAAGCCATCAATACCGGTAGGTTTTCTTCCAGCGGAGCTTGGGCAAAATGCAAATCCATCTCATGCGCACCGGCCAGCATTTCTTCGAAGCGATCTGCACCGACATACAAGGCAATCGATAAACCAATCGCACTCCACATCGAATAGCGACCACCTGCCCAGTTCCAGAATGGAAAGACGTTTTCCGGTGAGATACCGAATTCTGCCGCCGCCTCGATATTGGTACTGAGTGCGACAAAATGCTGCCGGATCTGATCTTCAGGGCAACCGTGGCTCAACATCCAGTCACGTGCGGTTCTGGCGTTGGTCAATGTCTCCATCGTTACAAAGGTTTTGGACGCCACCACGAACAAAGTAGTTTCAGGATCGGCGTTCGCCAGTGCATCCGCGACGTGACGGCCATCGACATTCGAGACAAAATGCAGCGACAGGTTTTTTTGCGACCAAGGTGCGAGTGCGATGCAGGCCATTTGCGGCCCGAGATCAGAACCGCCGATGCCAATATTCACTATCGTGCGGATCGCCTTACCGCTGTAACCTAGCCAACGCCCTTCTCGCACCGCATCGCTAAAACTGCGCATTTGTGCCAACACTTTATGCACATCGGCAGCGATATTCTCACCATTCAGTTTGAAGGATTCACCTTTTGGCAAACGCAATACTGTATGCAAGACCGCGCGGTTTTCTGTGTTATTGATCGCTTCGCCACGCAACATCGCATCACGGCGTGACTCAACCTCTTGCTGCCTGGCCAAGGCCAATAAATTTAACTTGGCGGTCGTGTCGATTCTCTGTTTCGAGTAATCCAGCAACATGCCACAAGCAGATGCAGAAAAATGGCTAAAGCGTTGCGGATCGGTCTGAAACAATTCCTTCAAACTGGGCATGTTGTTGGCACGTTGCTGCAACAAACACCAAATAGGCGTACGGGAAACTGAAATAGCCATGATTTACTTGCCAGCCGCCGCTGCCTGGGCTGCCAATGCGGCAACCGCCTGCCAGTCATTGGCGTTAATCAACGCTGCCGGACACATCCAAGAACCGCCCACGCACAAGACATTTGCTTGCTGCAATAACTGCGGCGTTGACTCGACCGTGACGCCGCCAGTCAAGCAAAAACGCACGTCGGGGAATGGGCCACCCAGCGCCTTGGCCATCTTGACGCTACCGACGATATCGGAAGGAAACAGCTTGACCACATTAAAACCATGCTCCAGCGCCAGCATCAGATCGCTTGCACCACCGACACCTGGAAAATACGGCAAGCCAGAATCCGCTGCAGCTTTCGCCAACACTGGCGTAATCCCTGGGCTAATGCCGAAAGCTGCGCCAGTTTCCTTGACAGCATCGAGTTGTGCCGGCGTCAGAATTGTTCCTGCACCGACTGTCACTGTTGGGCAAGCCTTAACCACTTCACGCAATACCGTCATTGCATTTGGCGTACGCAAAGTAATTTCTATGGCGGCCAAACCGTTCTCTGCCAACGTCGTAACGCAACGGATCGCCTGATCCACATCATCAGTCACCAGTATCGGCAGCACGCGGATTTGCGCGAGTTGGGAAATAATGCTTTGCTTGGTATGTGTCATGTTGGCCTCGATTTCAATAAAGTAAAAGTAGGGTGCGCCATGCGCACCAATCGGCGGCGTGGTGCGCATGACGCACCCTACCAGTATTAATCAATAAATTTAGTCAATAAACTTAATCAATGAAGAGTGTCGAAGCACCCTTTTCTGGCGCTGTGACTACACGGCGTTGTGCGACAAATAAATCGCGGCCGTAACCATGTGTCGCATCTTCAGACATCTGGCGCGACGGACGAGATTCCCACACATCATCCGAGACTAAAGCGCGCAACTCGCCGGTATGCACATTCAATTCGATGATATCGCCATCCTGTACTTTGCCGAGATGACCGCCCTGCGCCACTTCCGGACTCACATGCAAGGCCGCTGGAACTTTGCCAGAGGCGCCGGACATACGGCCGTCTGTCACCAGTGCTACCTTATAACCGGCTGACATCAGGCTTCCGAGCACTGGCGTAAAGTGATGCAGCTCAGGCATGCCATTCGCTTGCGGACCCTGAAAAATGACTACGGCAACAAAATCCATATTCAGCTCACCTGCTTTATACGCATTCACCAATGCATCTTGCGAATCGAAAACCTTGGCTGGCGCACGCACGATCCAAGCCTCTTCCGGCACGGCGGAGGCTTTCACAATCGCCCGTCCCAGATTACCCTGTAGCAAGCGCAATCCACCGGTTGCAGCAAACGGTTCAGTCACATTGCGCACTACGCTGGTATCGGTCGATGCCGCAGGCAGAGCAACCCAACTCAGTTTTCCATCAACATTCAGGACAGGGCGCGCCGCATGTGAGTTCAGGCCATCATCGCCATACACCGCCATCACGTCGGCATGCATCAAACCTGCGGACAACAATTCACGGATCACAAATGTCGGGCCACCTGCATCTTCAAAGGCATTCACATCAGCTGTACCGTTCGGGTAGATACGCGTCAACAAGGGAATCACTGACGAAAGATCGTCAAAGTCTTGCCAGTCGATCAGGATACCGGCAGCGCGCGCTACCGCGATCCAGTGAATAGTATGGTTAGTTGAACCACCGGTGGCCAACAAAGCGATGACCGCATTCACGATACATTTCTCATCAACAAGCTGGCCAATCGGGCGGTAATTTTCGCTCTGCTCGGTCAGTTGCAAAACGCGCTCAACGGCTGCATCAGTCAAGACTGCGCGCATCGGGTCAGACGGATGAACAAAGGCCGCGCCCGGCAGATGCAGACCCATGGCTTCGAGCAGCATTTGATTACTATTTGCGGTGCCGTAAAAAGTACATGTACCCGCGCTATGGTAGGCAGCACTTTCAGCGGCCAACAATTCCTCTTTAGTCGCCTTGCCCTGAGCATAACGCTCGCGCACCGCAGCTTTTTCTTTATTGGATAAGCCTGAGCCCATCGGCCCGGCTGGCACAAAAATCGTAGGCAGATGACCAAATGCCAGTGCACCGATTAGCAGGCCAGGAACAATCTTGTCGCAGATACCCAGGCACAAAGTGGCGTCGAATGCATCGTGCGATAAAGCAATCGCAGTCGCTTGCGCTATGACATCGCGTGAGAAAAGAGAGAGCTCCATACCCGGGCGGCCTTGCGTTACGCCATCACACATCGCCGGCACCCCACCCGCCACTTGCGCTGTCGCATTGAAGCGCATAGCTGCCGCCTTAATTTGATCTGGGTAGGATGCGTACGGCTGATGCGCCGAGAGCATATCGTTATATGAAGTCACGATACCAATGTTGGATTTCTGCGCCTGATTCAGCCAGATTTTGGCCTTGGAATCCGCCGCCGCATTGGCATGCGCCTGATTCGCGCAAGACAGGCTCGCCCTGCGCGGGCCACGGTTGCGCATTTGTTCAAGGCGCGCCAGATAGTCAGCCCGTAGCACTTTACTGCGTTCAATAATACGATTGGTGACGCGCTCAAGTACAGGATTGATCGCGATTTTTGCTGAGGTCGTCATAGGGTTCACTTTTAAGCTTTATTCAGATGATGAAAGATAGCATAAAACACTGCATTTCTGTAACAAACTTTCATTTTTTTGAATTTACAGTGCTTTAAGGCACTAAAAGAACAAATATATCGTAACGAAACTACATTTCTGATGGAAATCTGGCATAATTCAAACACACTTTTTTTACAAATCAGCACAAACCGGAGTCAGCATGAGCACATTTGTATTGTTTGGCGGCACAGGCGATCTTGCCAAACGCAAGATCATTCCCGCACTGTATAGCGCATTTGTAAATGGCCGGCTCGACGCAAGCTTCAGCTTTATCGGGGCAGCGCGCGAGGTGCTGACAGATGAAGAGTTCCGCAAACGCGTGGCGGCCAGCATAGAAACCTATGGCAGCAAAGACGGCGAAGCGGACCTCGAGAAAGTCGCCGCGTTTCTCGCACTCACTTACTACTCCAAAATTGATGCACGCGCGCCTGCCGATTTTGATGGACTCAAGCAACGCCTGCACACCTCTGACTCCAACGCCACGCTGTTTTATCTCGCCACCGGTCCGGATATTTTCATTCCAGTGGTTGAGCAACTCTCGCTACATGGTCTGGTTGAAGGTAACGCCCGCGTGGTGGTTGAAAAACCTTTGGGGCGCGATGCCCACTCTGCTAAAGATATTAATCATGCCCTGCGTAAGTATCTGAAAGAAAATCAGATTTACCGCATCGATCATTATCTCGGCAAAGAGATGGTGCAAAATTTGTTGGCCTTGCGTTTCGCCAACCTGTTTCTAGAGCCACTGTGGAACCGCAAATGGGTACAGGACGTGCATATTTCCATTGCTGAACAAGTCGGTGTCGAAACGCGCGGCGATTTCTATGACCACACCGGTGCCCTGCGCGACATGGTGCAAAACCATCTGTTGCAACTGGTGTCGATCGTTGCCATGGAACCGCCAGTCAATGCCAACCCTGATGCGATTCGTGATGAAAAAGTGAAAGTCCTGCGCGCCCTGCATAAATTCTCTCCAGAAGAAGTCAGCAAAAAAACCGTGCGCGGCCAATACCGTGCTGGCGCGGTAGATGGCAAGCCAGTAATTGGCTACCAAAATGAACCTGGCGTGCCTGCTACTTCGCGTACTGAAACCTTTGTGGCAATACGTGCCGAGATCGATAACTGGCGTTGGGCCGGTGTACCGTTCTATCTACGTACCGGCAAACGCATGGCTAGCCGCAGTGCCGAAATCACGATCAATTTCAAGCCGATCCCGTATTCTATTTTTGGTAAATCGCAAGGTCCATTGCGCTCTAACCGCCTGGTGATTTCTCTGCAACCAGAAGAGAGCGTGCAGTTGTTTATGAAGGCAAAAGAACCTGGTGAAGGCATCCGCCTTTCCGACGTTGCCCTGAATTTGGATTTTGCCGAAGCCTCCAACTCACGCCGTGTGGAATCTTACGAACGCCTGCTGTTGGATGCCTTGCATGGTGACCTGACCCTGTTTGTCCGTGATGATGAACTCAGCGCGGCCTGGGAATGGGTAGACCCGATCATGAATGCCTGGAACAACGACAGTGAAGGTTTGAAATCGTATATTGCCGGAAGTTGGGGACCTGCAGCATCGAGCTACTTGTTAGCCCAAAACGGTGCCGCGTGGGGCGAAGAATATGTGGAAGGCTAAGCAATAATGGCAACGCTGCACTTTAATAATTACACCGATTTTGCCGAACTGACAGAAGCCTTAGTCACGCAATGGTTGCACACAATCGACGAGGCAATTTCCAAGCGGCTACCCAGCAACTTTGCACTTGCCGGCGGCTCTACGCCTGCGCCGGTGTATCGGCTACTCGATCAACTCTTGAGTGCTCGGGATACGGGTCACGTCAAGTCAAACATCAAGTTAATCGCGACTGACGAACGTTGGGTCGACGATAGCGACGCACAAAGCAACGAAGGCCTGTTCAAACAATGTCTGCCACTCACCTATGGCAAACAATGGAAATTGATCTCGCTAAAAAATGCCGCGCGCTCGCCGGAAGTCGCGATAGAAGCGATCAGCGACAGACTCAGCCAGCAAATCCCATCTCCGTTCAGTGCAGTCTTGCTAGGTATGGGCGCGGATGGACATATTGCCTCACTCTTCCCCGGCGCACCGACACAGCATGATGACCTCAACTGCCTGGCTGCAGTACATCCGCAAACCAGACAAAGCCGTATTTCGCTATCGTTGCCACGATTATTGCAAACAGAAAAAATCTGGTTAGTCATTACTGGCGCCGAAAAACGCAAAGTGCTTGAAGGCGCGATTGAGCTTGAGATTGAGAGTGATTTACCGATTGCCGCACTATTGCGCGAAGCACGCTGTAACATAGAGGTCTTTTGGTGTCCTTAGTATCCAGAATCGCCACTCTCAAAACAGGTTAAATATAAACTGACATGGTCAACGCCTTCTCCGTCATTAATACGCCAAAAACCAACCCTCCAGAGAAGGGTTTGTTAGCTCGCATCCGTATCGCGAGCACTGCGCTAAGTCGTGCCGAGCGGCAGGTTGCCGAATTTCTTTTACAAAAGCCGCACGACGCTCTCGAGATGTCGATCCGCGTCCTAGCGCAGACCTGTGACGTCAGCGAACCGACTGTCGCAAGATTTGCCCAATCACTGGGTTTTGATGGTTTCAAGACGTTTAAGATGGCCTTCGCCAAAAGTCTTGCAACCGGCATTCCTTATTTGCATCTGGATGTCAATCAAGCCGATCATGTGCGCGACGTACTGCCTAAGGTGTTTGACCGCACCATCGCGACCTTGATGGAAGCGCGTAATTCCGCCAACCTAAATAATTTTGAAGCGGCGGTGAATTTACTGTCGCGTGCCAGACGCATTGAGTGTTATGGCCTGGGATATTCAGGTGCGCTCGCAGTTGATGCGCAACTCAAATTTTTCCGCTTTGGTATTCCGACTACAGTATTCTGTGACGGCCACTTACAAGCGCAATCGGCTTCACTACTGAACAGCGATTGCCTGGTCGTGGCTTTCTCGCGCACTGGCCGTACCCGTGATTTGATACGCAGTGTGCAGCTGGCAAAACAGGCTGGTGCAAAAATCCTGGTGCTCTGTGCCAGTGGTGCGCCGTTGGCGGAATTAGCCGATGTGCATATCAGTGTAGACGTAGAAGAAGACCCGGATATTTACACGCCAATGACGTCGCGACTTGCCCACCTTACCTACATCGACGCCTTGGCGGTTGCTGTCACACTGCTACGTGGACCGGCCGCAATTGATATGCTCGAGAGAGCAAAAGCAAGCATCTCTGAAAAACGCTTAGATTCAAAAATAGAATAATTAAAAGCTATTTCTTATTAAGAAATAGCCTGAATAATTGATTCCAATTCTGTTTTTGTTTCAACTAATAACATGCCGCATTTATCAAGATCAAGGTGGAGATTTTGCAGCGCGACTGGAATTGCCTGCCAATTCAAAGTGGACAAATTATCTTCAACAAAATGTGCGTCTAGAAAATTGGCCGTTGCGACTACGTCAGTGAGGCTGGGTTTATTTGATAGCGTCATTTCTGATGAAAGGTGATCCATGACGGCGACCCGAATATCATCGTCAATTTCCCAATTCTCCAAAATTGCAGCGCCTATACTGGCGTGCCATTGATCGACCAGTTCCCAAATCGCTTTTTCAGAAACAAACAAATCCTGATAATGGTGAGCACGGTTGAGTATGTAGAATTTGCCAATATCATGCAACAAACCCGCGACCATCGCCTTATCCGGGCTCAATTTACTGAGGTTTTTCGCGATCACCTGTGACAACACGGCTACTCGTAAACTGCGATTCCACAAGCCCTCTATCAATTGCGATGATTTCCCGCTGGACTTGTGTTCCATCAGTTGCTTCATGCCTACCGTTATTGCCGCATTACGGACAGCAGCAAACCCAAGTAGCATAGTTGCATTTTTTAAATCAGAGATTCTCTTTCCACTAGGATTTTTTGCCGCAGAGTTACTCAAGCGAAGTATTTGCGCCGATAACACAGGTTCGGCGCTCACAATACGTGCCACGTTATCATTTGAAATATTTGGATCGTTCAACGCATGACGAATTTTCATCGTTGCATTCAGCGATGTGGGGAATATTAATTCTTTTGATGAAAGTTCCGCAGTAAGACCTTGAATAAATTCAAATTCTCGTGAATTTTCTACCGTTTCCATGATCAATATACCTGACTAACAAGCGACAAAATGCAATTCATGAACTGTTCAAGAATATACAAAAAAAATAAAAAAAATGAAAGGAAAGCCCATTTGATACTTGAACGTTTTTGACACCAAGAATCAATTTTGTATCAATACATTAACACATGTTCAAACACAAAAAAACTATATCTTAATGTCACTTCCGAAACAAAAGAAATGAAGCGAAATTTGGCAGGGGGAGCGTAATTAAAGCAGTTTAGATGGAAAATCTGGCGACGAAAATGTAAGTCGCGAAAAACATAGCTAAAAGTCTAAAAAATAGAGCCTACAAAAAATTCGTCTGCGAACATCACAGAACCGGGCAACTACCTCGGACTTTGCTGCCTGTGCGCTTCCAGCAATTCAAATCCGAGTTGACGCCTGATTTCTTTAGCATCGGGCGGTGGAGAATGCTCGGCCACACGACGTTGCAGATACTCGCGAACTTGTTCTTTAGTGGGGTGAAAATAATGTTCCATGATGCTACTTCCTAGTGACTGAACATATCTCGTTAACGGCTAACTTTAATATTTGTTGACCTTTAATTTCCACAGAAAGTCGTCTATTTTTTATGTGTCAAGTCTGCTCCTGAATAACTAACTCGGTTATCAAGACAGCTTCAACTTTATCTGTTTTCAAATCATGATTAATCAAGTCTTTCAATTCAATTTGTGCATCTGCCATTCCTTGTGGAGTACGAAGATCCTCCAGATTCAAAGTCAGGAATTTATTCGCAAAACTGTCACTCAAAGCTTTCTTATTCGCTTGTAACCAATCCGTATCGGCATCATCAACTTGTATCGTTACCTGAGCCCGCGCAATCAGGCCATCGATGTTCACAATAACTTCTGGCAGCACAATATACTTTAACGAGACCGTAGTCCCCTCTTGCAATCGTGAATAATAAACCCCGAATGAGATAGTGAGCAAAGCAACAATAACAACAGCAATTGCATATAAAGTAAAACGATCTTGCTTGACCGGCGCTGGAGCAATTTTTCTCTTTGGCGGCATGCGCGGCGGTTCGAAAGTTTTGGCTGAAGCTATCGCTTTTCGAACAGGGGGTGATGCTTTGGCAACTTGAGGGCTAGGGCTGGGCACCTCTGGCTTGCGCACAAATTCCTTTGGCGTTTCGAAAACCAAATCAGATAGAGGATCAGGTTGACTGCTGACTCGCGGACTCGCCAGCATGTCATCGAGCCCTTCAAAATCGAGCTCAGAACTGAGTAGATTATTTTTTGGTTTATCGTCAGACATCACTAAGCGCTTTAAAAAATATAAATTGAAATATCACTTAATTCTAATTGTTTCAGAATCAAATTGCTGAGGATTTTTACCGCTAATCCCAGCATAAAATTCCTGGATTAACTGCATGTCTTTTGCGATGTCTCCGGTGGTATGAAACAACTGACCAATACCACCTGCCTTACGCTTAAAATCCAAAAAACCCAACGCTACCGGCACGCCGGCGCCATGCGCAATATGATAAAAACCGGTCTTCCAATGCGTGACACTTCCGCGGGTGCCTTCAGGCGGCACAATCACGGTCAGTTTTTCATTCCGTTGAAATTCGTCTATGGTATTTTGCACTAAGTTTCCAGCACGTTCGCGGTTGACTGGAATGCCGCCTAGCCAGCGCGCCACTACACCCAAGAGAGGCGGGAACAAACTCGCTTTCCCCATCCAGTAAACGTTCAGGCGCAAGGCAAAACAAATCATTAAAGTAAAAGGGAAATCCCAATTGCTGGTATGCGGCGCTGCAATCAACACATATTTCGCTACGCTCGGCGCCCGCCCTTCAACTTTCCATCCGGATAAACGCAAAATCGCCAAAGACAATACGCGCATCAGCGAATTGACTACAGGCGTGTCGAAAATGGTGTGATTCATACAGTGAATATTGAGAGAAATGGAGGAGTCTTGAAGTCTCACACCATTATAGAGATGAGCAATGCCGTGAGGGAATAAATCTACACTTCATTTTGCTTTAGCGAGCACTATTTTGCTATGCCAGATCGAAAGGAAAGAGCGCTGCATTATTTTGCTGACAAGGTACAGCTGGCGGGCTTGATAACACGCCGGGACTGGGGGTTATTTTTAACTATTTACTTTCGATCCACTTCAAGACTTCATCCCATTGTGCGATATCCCTTTCAGCCTTGGACGGAGCGACATCCCATAAGGTTGCTCCATGTGCCGCCAACTGGATGTAATTTTGTGTATCACGCAAATACCCCAATACCGGCAAACCAAGCTGGGCGACATAATGCGCCAGTTGATCAGCGGCGCGGCTACGTGCATTGACGCGCATGCCCAGCACACCAACCTTTGGATGCGTTTCATGGCTGCCGAGTTTCTTCAGAAACTCCTCGGTGGCGAGAATATCAAAAATCGATGGTTGTAATGGCACGATGACTTTATCAGCCAATTTAAGCACGGCATCGAGCTTGCTACCTTTGAGCCCTGCAGGAGTGTCGATAACGATATGGGTAGTGCCCTTTGGTGGTTTAACAATATGGCCATCGCTTATTTCCCAGGCGCTGATGGGTCGTAAATTTACTGGTCGCAACGACAGCCAGGTACGTGAAGATTGTTGTGCATCTGCATCGCCGAGCATGACTTTATGTCCTTGCGCGGCAAAATATCCAGCCAGATTAGTAGAAAAAGTACTCTTACCTACGCCACCTTTGGGATTGGCTATCACGATCACCGGCATGCTAACTCCTTATAGAAGTGCTGCAAATTACGTTAATTTTCTCGTTTTACGGAAGCATTTTACGGAACCAATAAGGCTAAGTGCTCCGCGCTAAGATAACACCATTCTCCTTCTTCCAAACCCAGCGATTCCAGCGTTAATTGCCCAATTGCTGTTCTGCGCAAGGCGACACAATGATTACCTGCCGCTGCCAGCATGCGCTTGACCTGATGGTATTTGCCCTGCTCCAGCACAATTTCCAACTCACTCTCCCCGAGTTGGCGACAAGTTTGCGCTGCCAGCGGTGCAGGTTCGTCATGCAATTGTACACCTGCCAATAATTGCGCAACAAGCTCAGAAGTGACCGGTTCCGCCGTCGTGGCCACATAGATTTTCGGGATGTGCCGCTTGGGTGATGATTGGGCGTGAATGAAGGGGCCATCGTCCGACATCAGCAACATGCCTGTAGTGTCGTGATCGAGCCGCCCTACCGGTTGCACATCACGCCAACTCAATTGTTCCGGCAGCAAAGTCAAGACACCTGGATGGTGGCTGGGCTTACGTGAACACTCAAAGTTCGCCGGCTTATTCAAGGCGATATAAACGTGCTCACGGTATTCCCATTCTTCCTCAAAAATAGAAAAAACCAGGCCCTCTGTCTCAACTAAAGTTTTGTAGTTCTGCACCACTTCGCCATTCACGCTCACTTCACCGTCGTCCACCAAGTCACGGCAGTATTTCCGCGTACCAAAACCCTGCGACTGCAGCAGGCGATCAAAAGACAATTTACTCATAGTAATAAGGGAACAGGAGCCAAATTGCGCATTCTACATTTATTTTTTTCCTATCCCCTCCCTGAGTATCTGAAAAACGGTATTTAACGCATTAAGAAAAAACTTATTTACGGTATTTATTTAAATAAACGGACTTTACAGTACGGAAAATTTCTTTCAAAAAAATTCAAACAAGCTATAAAAAGCCAATATTTTCTCTATTATTTATTTTTCTTGTGTTTTATTTTCAGAAATCGTACAATAAATTCATTGCACAATATGAGTAAATAAAACATCGGCCTGAGCGCTGCATGTTGTCACGCAAGATTAAGCGTTCGTCCCGGCATTCGTGACGAATAACAGCAAACACAGAGGAGAAGACCTTGGCGTCAGCAAAAAAAATCGCGTTCTTTCCTGAGGCAGCGTATGGCCCTGCCCTCAACTCCATAGGCATAGCGCAAGCGGTAACGCGGCTGGGGCATCAGGCGGTATTTCTGTCTGACCCCGGTTTTGTCGGCTTGTATCAGGACTATGGTTTCGAGGCCCATCCGGTGAATTTATCGGCACCAATGCCACCCGAAGAAATGGCGAAATTCTGGGAAGACTTCATCAACGGGCACATCCCGAATTTCAGCAAGTCGCCGTATGAACAGATTGACACCTATGTCAAGGATTGTTGGGCCGCGATTATCGATAGCGCCAAGTTCGCGCAGGCGGATTTACCAGGCGTGTTGCAGCAGCTTGCACCTGACCTGATCTGCGTCGACAACGTGATTCTGTTTCCGGCAATTAAGCAATTCGGCGTGCCTTGGGTGCGTATCATTTCGTGCTCGGAAAACGAGATCGAAGATCCGGCCATCCCGCCGCATCTGTCCGGCTGTGCCAGCGATGATTTGGCGGCGCACGCGCGTTATCGCGCCCGTTTCAACGAAGTCATCCGCCCCTTGCATGCAGACTTCAATGCCTTCCTGGCGACGCAGGGTGAAGCGCCCTATCCGCTGGGCCAGTTCTTCGAGGCTTCGCCTTACCTGAATTTATTGCTGTATCCGGAATCGGTCAAATTCAAACGTGCCCACCCGCTACTAGCGCCCCAGTATGAATATCTGGAAGGCTGCGTGCGCCAGGAAAAAGCCTATGTGGTGCCGCAGTTTGCCGCAAACAACGATGCCCCGCTGATCTACCTATCGTTTGGCAGCCTGGGCGCGGGTGACGTCGCGCTGCTCAAGCGCCTGATCAACGCGCTGGGGCAAATGCCGTACCGTGCGCTGGTGAATGTCGGAGCCTACCTCGATCAGTACATAACGCTGCCGCCGAACGTCATTGTCGACAGCTGGTTCCCGCAGCCATCAGTGATCCCGCTAGTCGATCTGGTCATTCATCACGGCGGAAATAACTCTTTCACTGAATGCCTGTTCTTTGGCAAACCGGCCATCATCATGCCGTTTGTCTGGGATGGCCATGACAACGCCACGCGGGTTGAAGAGACCGGGCACGGCTTCAAGCTGAATCGTTATGACTGGAGCGAAGCTGCGTTGCTGGACCGCATACAGCAATGCCTGAGTTCTGCGGCGATCAAGGCCAAGCTGGCCGCCACCAGCGCACATATGCAAGCGCACGACGGCCCGGCCAAGGCGGCAGCGGCACTCGATGCATTATTAGTTGAGGAGCACAGCTGCCATGTCTGAAATTCGCAAAATACCCACTTCCGTTCCGCGCCTGCACCAAGTCTCCAGCCGCAGCGACCTGGTCGACTGGGGTTCGCAGCCCAATGCATTGGCAGGCGCATCACATTCCAGCGGCAAGCTGATACACAAAGGCCCGAACAACCGGCCCGAAGTCGGATTATGGGTCTGCACACCAGGGCGTTGGCGCCTGGTGATCCCGCGCGATGAACTCTGTCATTTTGTCGCCGGGCGCGCCACCTATGTGCGTGACGACGGTGAAGTGACCGAAATAACGCCGGAAACGCTAGTGATGTTTGCGGCGGGCTGGAGCGGCGAATGCACGGTACACGAAACCCTGCGCAACACTTACATCCTGCTCTAAAACAGAACAGAGCAGAACAAAACAACTCATGTAATTACTAAAAAACTGGAGACCTAGCATGACTACAAGCGCAACTACACCATACTTAAGAAACCCGCTAAGCCAGACCGACCTGCTCGACTGGGGTCCGATCAACACCATGCTGGAAGGCGTCTCGCACACCTCCGGCAAGCTGCTGCACAAAGGCCCGGACGGCCAGTCCGAATGCGGGATCTGGCGCTGCACACCCGGCAAATGGGTCTGTCATGTGACGCGTGACGAGTTCTGCCATTTCCTGGCCGGGCGCTGCACTTATGTGCACGAGAGTGGTGAGGTCATCGAGATTACGCCCGACACGGCCGCCTTCTTTGCGCAGGACTGGAAAGGCGTCTGCACCGTGCATGAGACCGTCACCAAAACCTACATGATCCGTTAAGGAGAGGCAAATGACACAACGCGATCTTGAACGCCGCCACTTTATCGCCGGCACCGGCCAGGCGACGGAAAATTGCCAGGCGCTGGTAGCGGACGCCTCGACCCGGCGCTACTTCCGGCTGCCCGAAGTGCGGCCTGCGCAATTGCTGATGGACGTGGAACCGGGCTCGCCCGACCTGTCCGCCTTCATTGCCGTCAGTGAATATCTGAATGCCTTAGGCCTGTCGGCACCACGCGTCTTGCGTAGCAGTCTGGCCAATGGCCTGGCACTGATCGAGGATTTTGGCGAACAGACTTACACGCAGCTATTGGCCAAGGGAGACGACGAAACCGCGCTCTACGAACTGGCGGTGGATGCTCTGGTACACCTGCATCGCAGCCAACACGCCATCATTGATTTGCCGGCTTACGATATGGCCGCACTGACTGGTGAGATTGAGTTATTTCAGCACTGGTATGTGCCCACGACAGGCATCCAGCGCGACCTGACCGCCTTCGGCCTGCGGTTTACCGGGCTTTGGCAAGATGCTCTGGCATCAGTTGCGCAGCGGCGCGAAACCCTGGTATTGCGCGACTATCACGTCGACAATCTGATGATCATCCCGAACCGTACCGGCATCGCAAGTTGCGGCTTGCTCGATTTTCAGGATGCCCTTATCGGTTCGCGCGCCTATGACCTGATGTCGCTGTGCCAGGACGCCAGGCGCGACTTGTCTTACGGTCTGGAAGAGCACCTGATTGCACGTTACCTGATGGCGATGGCGACGCTGCCAGCATTCAACCCGAACCAGTTCCTGTCCGACTATTGGCTGCTGGCGGCGCAACGCCACACCAAGGTCGCCGGCATCTTTGAACGCCTGTCACAGCGCGATGGCAAACATACTTACCTGCGGCACCAGCCGCGCGTGCTGCGCTTGTTGCGCCAGGCATTGAAACAGGCCAAGTTGCAGGACATCTCTGAGCTGCTGGAGCAACAAGTTCCGGGCTGGTCGCAGCTGAGCCAGCCACTCAAACAAACCGCGTGAACAAATCGCCTGAAACGCATTGCGAACTTAATCGACCCTAATCGAGCTAAACATATGAACCAGAACTTTAACCCCGAGCTGCCCAGCTACTTCATCAACCCCGGCTTCATCCCAGCGCAAGGCCAGATCCAGCAGGTGCGCGACCCGGCGAATGGCACCAAGGTCGGCGTCTTTGCCGAAAGCCAACCGGAGGAAATTGAGGCCGCACTCAACGCCGTCAGCGCCGCACAACAAAGCTGGAAGCGGGTCGACGCCAAGAGCCGCGCCAAAATGCTGCACGCCCTAGCTAATGCCATCGAGTCGGCCGACCTGCGCTACTGCGCCGAGCTGATGACGCGCGAAATGGGCAAACCCTATCCTGAAGCGATTGGCGAACTGGCCAACTGCGCACCGATTTTTCGCTACTACGCCGAGATGGCGCGCGATGATGCCGGCAAGCTGGCCGGCACCACCCAGGCCGGCTCGCTGCAATACGTGCGCTACGAAGCTTTGGGCGTGAGCGTCCATATCATGCCGTTTAATTTCCCCATCCTGCTGATGTGCTGGACCGTGGCCGCGTCGCTCGCCAGCGGCAACGCCTGCGTAATCAAGCCGGCACCGGCCACCACGCTGTGTACGCTGGAATTCATGCGCTGTTTTAGCTGTTTGCCGGATGGCTTGCTGAGTTGCCTGCCGGGTGGCGCGGCCGTGGCCGAAACCCTGATCGCATCCAGCCGCACCCACGCGGTCGCCTTCACCGGTTCGGTGGCGGCGGCCAAGGCGGTCGCCGCAGCTTGCGCCACACGCATGAAACCGGCGGTGATCGAGGCTGGCGGCAGTGACCCCATGATCATCTCTGCGCATGCACCGATCGCGATTGCAGCGGCCGGTGCCTGCACGGCGGCGTTTCATATGTCCGGCCAGGTCTGCACTTCGGCCGAAAGAATTTATGTAGTCGATGGCGTGCACGACGCCTTCGTCACAGCCTTCGCCAACTGCACGCTGCAACTACGCATCGGGCACGGTCTGCAACACAGCGAGATTGGGCCGCTGGTAAGCGAAGCGGCGCGCGCCAAGGTGATACGTCTGGTCGATGACGCCGTCGCGCAAGGTGCCGTGGTAATGACTGGCGGGCGGATTCCGCCGACACAGGAAAGCGGTTGGTTCTATGAACCCACCATCCTGACCAACGTGACGCACGAGATGGCGATCATGCGCGAAGAATGTTTTGGCCCGGTCGCCAGCATCTGCCGCGTCGCCAATTTCGATGAAGCGATACGGCTGGCCAATGACAGTGCCTTCGGCCTGGGCGCCTCGATTTTCACCAACAATCTGGAAGAGGCGATGGAGGCATCCGAGCGTCTGGAAGCGGGCATGGTCTGGGTGAATAATCCACTAATCGACAACGATGCCCTGCCATTTGGCGGCTGGAAAATGTCCGGCCTCGGGCGCGAGCTTGGTCGTCAAGGGCTGGATGCATTTCGCCGCTCCAAGATGGTAATCATGAACCATAAACCGGAAGTTCAGGACTGGTGGTATCCCTATCCCGATGCCTGGTTT
>JAZJYB010000280.1:28178-32602 GCA_040390685.1 Pseudomonadota bacterium
GAACCATAAACCGGAAGTTCAGGACTGGTGGTATCCCTATCCCGATGCCTGGTTTTACGACGCCGGCGGCCGCAGCCACAACTAATTCCATTTTTAAATCATTACTGTCGTTGTTGCCTTCGCCTCGCCGTGCTAAAGCACTGTCTTCGGCTCGTCGCCTAGACACTAACGATTTAGAAATGGAATAACAACTTGCAATTTTTCACCTTTAACGAACCACTTAACCAGGACTTACTTATGAAAATCGTCATCCTCGGAGGCGCCGGCTTGATGGGCGCTGGCATCGTACGCGACCTCTTGTCTGAGCGCGCCATCATCGACATCAGCTGCGTGCGCATTTGCGACAGTTCGCAAGAACGCATGCAACAACTGAAGGCCGAACTGGGCGACGCCCGCATCGACCTGCGTCAGCTCGACGTCACCGACGCCAACCAGATTGCCGCCGCGCTCGATGGCATGCAACTCTGCATCAATTCCATACCGACGCTGGCCGGCCACCAGATGGCGATTTTTGAGGCAGCACTGGCGGCACGCGTGGCGTATATCGATCTCGGTGGGCTCGGCACTTACACTGTCAAGCAGCTGGCCGAACATGCGCGTTTTGCCAGCGCCGGCGTGACCGCGGTGATCGGCGTCGGTGCCGATCCTGGCATGTCGAATGTGATCTGCCGTGCGGTCGCCGATGAGCTCGATGAGATCGACAGCATCAATCTGTACTGGGCGGCTGAATTGCTCGGTGCTGAAAACCCAGTGCTGTGCCCGCCGTATAGCGTCTCTACCGTGCTGGCCGAATACGCCCATCCGAGCACCCAATTTCTCGAAGGTAAACACGTGCAGTGCGCACCGCAGCAAGGGCGCGAATTCATGACGCTGCCCGAGCCCTGGGGTCATTGCGAGTTCATGTATTCACCGCATTCCGAGCAGCTGACCGTGCCGCTGGCCGAAGGCATCAAGGAAAAAGGCATCAAGGAATTTACCTGGAAGCTGCATCTGCCGCATCGCGAGCACGAGGCCTGGGTAGGCTTGGTGAAGGCCGGCTTCAATGACTTCGAAGAACCCTTGACGGTGGCTGGCGTGACAATACAGCCGGTGGATTTTTTGACTGCATTGATCAACCGGAATATTGCCAAAAATGCAGACAAAATTCCATCGCAGGACAGCCATGAGATTCATCTGGCGATCGGGCGCGGCCGCAAGAACGGCAAGGCGACCACGGTGCGCTGCGAAGTCATCGTCAAGCCTGACACCATGTACGGTTCTTACGTCGATGCCTGCACCTCGATGAACGCCTCGATTGCGGCGCAGCTGATCCTGGCGTCACCAAAACGTGCTGGCGTATTCGCACCGGAGTCCTACTTCGATATTCCTAGTTATTTCCGCGAGCTGGAACGGCGTCATTTTGCCGTGAGCCTGCACGTGGAGGCTTGAACATGCAAAGGCTACAGCTCCGCTGTGGGGCCTTGTCGGCAGGTATCGCGCCGACGCTAGGCGGCGCCTTGACACATTTTAGATCCGGTAGCGGAGAGTCTGAAGTGAATTGGATGCGGCCATGGCAAGACCGTGGCCGCGGCCCGCTGGACAGCTCCTCATTCGTGATGGTGCCGTTCTTCAGCTGGCTGGAAAAAGACGACTTCATGTTCGCTGATCGGCATGTCAAACTGCAGCCTAGTGGCCTGGGCTTCAAGCGCTCTCTGCTGGGTCTGGGCTGGACCACCAGCTGGAGCGTCGACCAACGCACTTCGCACAGCGCGACCCTGTCGCACCGCAATCCCGGCGGCGCCTGGCCCTGGCGTTACCATGCCCAGCAATGCATTTCGCTGGACGACGTCAGCCTGACTGTCAAAGTAATGCTGCGCAACGAAGACACTAGCCCGATGCCGGCCGGACTAGGGCTGCATACTTTTTTTCCCAGGCCACAAGGTTTGCGGGTACAGGCCAGTGTCAAGGCGATGCATCTGATGTCGGATGCTGGCTTGCCGTTTGCAGTAGACCCCAGTCACCCGGCCGTACGTATGTTGGCCGAAGGCGGAGAACTACAAACCGGTCTGGATAACGTCTTTGAAGGCTGGGATGGCGCCGCCAGCCTGACCGGCCCGCATGGCCGCCTGCTGATCACGGCTGATTCACCGTACGACTTTCTTTGCGTCAACGCGCCGCATGCTGCCGATTACTGCTGTGTAGAACCGGTGACGCACACCACCAATGCCCTGCATGCGCCAAACATACCTGGCGGCGAAACCGGCTTTGTCATGCTAGCGCCGGGCGCTAGCATGACTGCGACCGCACGCTTCCAACCGGAGTTAAAACGATGACTACACTGGCGATCATCCTCGCTGCCGGGGTCGGCACCCGCATGGGATCTCCCTTGCCAAAAGTACTGCACCATGCCGCCGGCAATAGCCTGCTGGCGCACGTCATGCTGGCCGCAGAGCGCGCCGAATTGACGCATCTGGCCGTGGTGGTCGCGCCGGATGTCCCCGGTATCGCCAACTACGTGCACGAACTCAATCCTGCAGCCGAGGTGCACATACAGCAGCAGCGGCTCGGCACTGCGCATGCAGTATTGGCCGCCCGCGCAGCCATCACGCAAACCAAGCCGGATCGCATCATCGTGCTGTTTGGCGACAGCCCGCTGATCAGGCCGAGCAGCATCATGCAACTGCTGGCTGCGCTGGACGACGGTAGCTCGGTTGCGGTGGCAGGCTTTGCGCCCAGCGTGCCGGGTGGCTATGGACGCCTGCTGATGCAAGGCCAGCAGCTGCACGCCATCCGCGAAGTCAAGGACGCCACGCCGCAAGAGATGCAGAGCCGCTTGGTGAATGGTGGCTTGATGGCGATCCGTGGCGATGTCTGCCTCGATTTATTGGACAGCGTCGGCAATGCCAATCGTCAGAATGAATATTATCTGACCGATATAGTCGAGCTGGCCAACCAGCGTGGTGGCAAAGTTTGCGTCATGGAAATTGACGAATCCGAAGTGCTGGGCGTGAATACGCCGGCCGAGCTGGAACAGGTGGATCAGGTTTTGCGCCAGCGCATGGCCATGGAATGGCACCTTAACTGGAATCGCAATACGCTGAATCAAGCCCAGCTTTTCATTAATGGGGCATGGCGGCCGTCGCTTAGCGGCCGCACGCTGGAGGTGATCGACCCGGCCACCGAAACCGTGTTCGCGCAAATCGCCGCCGCCAACGCTGCCGATGTCGACGCCGCGGTCAACGCCGCCAGGGCGGCATTCGATACGGGAGCCTGGCCACGCCTGCCGGGCGGCACGAGAGCGCAAGTGTTGCGCAACATCGGCGCCGGCATCTTGGCCAGGCTGGATCAGTTAGCCGCGCTTGAAGTGCGCGATAACGGCAAGCCTTTGCCTGAGGCACGCTGGGATGTCAGCGACGCCGCCGCATGTTTTGAATTTTATGCAGGCCTGGCCGAGCAGGAAGAACAGCGTGCTGCCGAAGTGCCGAGCTTGCCGGATCCGCGCTTTAGCTGCAGCGTAGTGCGCGAGCCGGTCGGCGTGGTTGGCGCCATCATTCCCTGGAATTATCCGCTGCTGATGGCGGCCTGGAAAGTGGCGCCGGCGCTGGCAGCCGGCTGCACCGTAGTACTAAAACCATCGGAGCTGGCCTCACTCAGTGCGCTGCAGCTGGCCGGCATCGCGACCCAAGCCGGCTTGCCGCCAGGCGTATTGAATGTCATCACCGGGCTAGGCTCTGTGGCTGGCCAGGCGCTGATTGAGCATGCCTCGGTCGACAAGCTGGCCTTCACCGGCAGCCTGGCCACCGGCTCCAAGATCATGCAGGTGGCCGCGCAAGATATCAAGCGCGTCAGCCTGGAATTGGGCGGCAAATCCCCCTTCATCGTGTTTGCCGACAGCGACATAGAAAAGGCGGTCGAGTGGATCATGTTTGGTATCTTCTGGAACCAGGGTCAGGTCTGTTCCGCCACCTCACGCATGCTGATACAGCGCAGCATCTATCCACGCCTATTGCTGCGCCTGACCGAAGAGGCCAAGCGCATAGTGATCGGCAACGGCATGCATGAAGGTGTGCAACTAGGGCCGCTGATCTCGCGCGCGCAACACAGCCAGGTATGCGCCGCAATTGCACGCGGCATCGCCGAAGGCGCCAGCTTAATCTGCGGTGGTGTCGCACCGCCCCACTGCGAGCGCGGCTATTTTATCGCCCCCACCATCCTTGCCAATGTCGCGGCGGATGCCTGGATCTGGCAGGAGGAAGTGTTCGGCCCGGTGCTGTGCGTGATGCCTTTCGATACGGAGGAAGAGGCGCTGGCATTGGCAAATAATAGCCGCTATGGTCTGGCGGCAGCGGTCATGTCGGACGATCTGGTGCGCTGTGAACGCGTGGCAAAAAAACTCACGGCCGGCATCGTCTGGATCAATTGTTCGCAACCGACTTTTGTCGAGG
>JAZJYB010000281.1:0-1456 GCA_040390685.1 Pseudomonadota bacterium
CTTTTATAAATCAAAGCATTAGCGAATAACGAGAAGCCGAATTTTACTCTCTTTAGGCCTAATTGACGCGTTTGCCGAAGATGATCAAGTCGCGCTCTATGCCATCGAGCGTGGCAACGCCAGGCATGTTCGCCCATATTTGAAAGTTAAATGATGCAAACAAATTAAGGCTCGGTGTGTTGTGGCCAAAAATGAAACCTAATAAAGTGTGTACCTTAATCTGAGGCGCATAGGCAATGGCTTCCTGCAAAAAGTATTTGCCTAGCCCTTTGCCCCGGGCATTTTCATCTAGGTAAATAGATAATTCGGCCGTGCCTGAATAGGCTGGTCGGCCATAAAAATCAGAAAATGACAGCCAGCCCAAAATTTCATGCTGCTCATCCTCTATCACCCAGAGCGGGCGTTTTTCTGGAGTGTGCTCATAAAACCAAGTGTTTCTTGATTCCACACTAATGGGTTCTGTATCGGCAGTAACCCGTCTGGACGCAATCGTAGAATTATAAATTTCAACAATTGCGGGTAAATCTTCGATCGTGGCTGTGCGATGCCTTGTAGCTAAAACTGACATGGCGGATAAGTTACAAAGTATGTGTTGCGCGCGTTGATTTTGCCGATGCGCCAAGCAACTCCTCAACCCGTGATTTAATCCGGATACCACTTTCATCAAGGGGGAAATGCACGCCTATTCCTTGCGATTTATTATTCCCGGCTCCGGCTGGAGTAATCCACGCCACTTTGCCGGCAATAGGATATTTATTCGGGTCATCGAGTAGCGTGAGTATCAGATAAATCTCTTCGCCAAGACGATATGATTTATTGGTTGGGACGAAAATACCGCCGTTTTTTAAGAATGGCATATACGCAGAATATAACGCTGCTTTTTCTTTGATTGCCAGCGACAAAACAGAAGGACGTGAAGGCGTCGGTATACCAACCGGTGACGCAGTTTTAACAGGTAGTTCAGCCATAAGACGATCTCAATAAAAAAGTGCGGAATAATCCAACAACATATCTTCAATAAACAGTTTGGCGGATAAAGGGTGACTCGCGATGGCCTGTCGTTCACCAGTGTTTTTTATTAATTTCAGCAGAGAATTCAATTCTACCCGCTTCGCCAATTGCGCCAATTCTTTACTATAAGAAGGATAATACCGGATTCTTCCGCATTGTTTATAAGAAAAAATATCGTATAGCCAACGTTGCAGACAAGCCACCGTCGTTGGCACTTCCATTTTTTGCATTTTTTCAGCCATTTTTAGACTGACTTCGACGCCAGGCGAGCAAAGCTGGCGTAAAAATTCGTCATAATCGCCACGGCTCTCGGACTGCGCCGTTTTTAATGCTGAGAGCGGTGCCCCACCTTGTTGTGCTAGCCAAGCCTCGGCGTTTTTTAATTGTTGAGCGTACAACCATTCTAAGGCTTGTTCCCTCGCTGGCATTCCTAAGGCAAATTTAT
>JAZJYB010000281.1:1466-4921 GCA_040390685.1 Pseudomonadota bacterium
TTCAGTCGGAGGATGCAGGGCCATCACCTGGGTGCGTGACAAAATAGTCGGTAAGAGTTTATCCAGACTATCCGAAACCAAAATAAAGACCGAATTTGCATTTGGTTCTTCTAGCGATTTCAAAAGTGCATTCGCCGCAGGCACGTTGAGCGCTTCGGCTGGATACAACACGATCACGCGCAAACCCTGTCTATGGGTGGAAATATTCATGAAATCAGCCAGGGCGCGTACCTGGTTAATGACGATTTCCTTGGATGGTGCCTTACTAGATTTCGCTGTTTTTTTCTCGGCTTCAGGTTCGTCTGCATCACTTGACGAAGACTCTTCTTCATCCAGCAATTCTGGCCTGACCCGGCGATAATCCGGATGACTGTATTGATCAAACCATCCACACGAAACGCATTTGCCGCAGGCGTGCCCGTCTGATCCAGGCGCTTCGCATAACAAAGACTTTGCGAGATGTTCTGCAAAAACGGTTTTACCTATCCCTTCTGAGCCATGCAACAAAATGGCATGTGGCATGCGCCCACGCAGCGCATTCAATTGCTGCCAGGAGTCAGCTTGCCAGGAAAACAGTGGATTAGTCATCGTGACACTTTTTGCATAATTCAGAAATCAACTGATCAAGTTCCTGTTGAATTTCTGCAATTGGCCGCGTCGAATCGATCACGCGAAACCGCCCGGGAAACTCTGCGGCACGGCGTAAATATTCTGCCCGGGTATCCCTGAAAAAATCTTCCTGTTCTTGCTCAAACTTATCCAGCGAACGGGTGGCGTCGAGGCGCGCCCTTGCGACATCTAAAGGCACATCAAATAACAGAGTGAGATCAGGTTGCAAATGCGGGTGTACCCACTGTTCTAAAGCATTTAATTTGGCCAATGATAACTTGCGCCCACCGCCCTGATACGCAAAACTGGCATCGCTAAAACGGTCCGAGATCACCCAATCACCTCTTGCCAGTGCCGGCTCTATTACCTTATCCAGATGTTCTCTGCGCGCCGCAAACATCAGCAAGGCTTCAGTTTCAAGATGCATTTTTTCTTGCAATAAGAGCTGGCGCAGGGATTCTCCTAGAGGTGTTCCTCCTGGCTCTCTGCTGGTGACGACAGTTATTCCGTGTCTATTCAGACACTCGGCGACAAAAGCTATATGGGTAGATTTTCCAGCGCCATCTATGCCTTCGAAAGTAATAAATTGTCCTGTTTTTTGCTTGTTCATTTCTGGTTCAATGCGTGTTCGTTGTTTTGTTTTTTTTGGGTAAATAGTGCGCAAGTAAAATAAAGTAGGCGACAGATTATCGCTGATATTTATTCACGGCACGATTGTGCTCACTTAGATTATCTGAAAAATGACTACTGCCATCTCCCTTCGCAACGAAATAAAGCGCGCCACTATTTGCTGGATTCATCGCAGCTGATAAAGAAGCGAGACCTGGCAGCGCAATCGGGGTCGGCGGTAAGCCTCCACGCGTATACGTGTTGTAAGGCGTATCCGTCTGCAAATCACGTTTTCTGATTTTGCCGGTGTATTGCTCACCCATCCCATAAATCACGGTCGGGTCGGTCTGTAAAAGCATACCCATTTTTAGTCTATTGATAAAAACCGCCGCAATCAAACTGCGCTCAGAAGGTTGGCCGGTTTCTTTCTCGATAATCGACGCCATAGTCAGAGCTTCGTAGGCTGTTCGATATGGCACTGCCATATCCTTAGTCTTCCAAGCCTCATCTAAATGCCTGAGCATGGATTGATGTGCTTGCTGATAAATTAACAAGTCGCTACTACCCTTGGCAAAGAGATAGGTGTCCGGAAAAAAAAGTCCTTCGGCAAATTGATAATCTGGATTGATCTTAATCATCAACTCTTTTTCTGACATGGCAGAAGTGTCGTGTCTGATGGCTGGATTAGTATCAATTGCGTTGCGCATTTGTCGAAAGCTCCAGCCCTCGATGATAGAAAGACTGGCATGAGAAAATTCGCCATTCGCAATTTTTTCTAGCAAATCGTAGGGTGATTCATCGGCCGTCAATTCGAAGGAACCCGCCTTCAATTTACTTGCCTTGCCACTTATTCTGGCGAGAATTTCGAACATGACAGAATTGAGTGGAATGCCGGCGTCAACAATTTGACGAGACAAACTACGCACACTACTACCTGGCCTGATACTGAACTCTAAGGATTTTTCATTATGCAGTATGGGTTGAATTGCCCAGTACGCAAATCCGGTTCCCGCAAGGATGGCAATAAAGATAGTTAAGGAGAATATTTTTTTAATGAAGCTCATGGGGTGGTGGCAAACACGTTTTCCTGGACACTACTATAATCTGTCGAACTAACCTGTCGAATACATGCGCATTGTAAATCGGAAATCATATTGCCGACTATAAAACCAGTAATTCGCGGCATCCTTACGACTTAAATAAAGAATAGAACAATGATAACTTTGCAGCAATTCCTGAATCAAGAAGTAAGCACAATTCAAAATGTCAGCTCTTTGCAAGCGATGGAATCTGGCTACTTCTCAGCGCTAACTGACTTGAGCCTAATTGAAGTCACGGGCGAGAATGCGGCCGAATTCTTGCACAATCAGTTGAGTAACGATGTCCAGCATTTAGCTACTGATGAAGCCAGACTAGCCGCATATTGCACCCCCAAGGGCAGAATGTTGGCGAGCTTGCTTTTCTGGAAATCTGGCTCATCTATTTTTTTACAAATATCTTCAACTCTTCAAGCAAGTATCCAAAAACGTTTACAGATGTTTGTTATGCGCGCCAAAGTTAAGCTGACCAACGTTAGCGAAGAATATGTCGCGATTGGATTGGGCGGCGAGAACTCCGGCAAAACGCTACAAGCTTGGTTCCCGCAAGTGCCAGAAAGCCTTAATGCAAAAATAGACAGTGAATACGGTAGCCTGATACGCGCAGCGGATGCGTATGGTCATGCGCGCTATGAATGGATCATTCAGCGTGCTGTATTAGAAAATATTTGGGCCGAGTTACAAGTGAAATTTACGCATGTCAGTGACAATGCATGGCGACGTGCCGAGATTCTGGCTGGTATTCCGCACATCACAGATAAGACTCAAGAATTGTTTGTTCCGCAGATGGTAAATTTTGAACTCATCGGTGGTGTCAACTTTAAAAAAGGCTGTTATCCAGGACAAGAGATCGTCGCCCGCAGCCAATACCTAGGAAAATTAAAACGCAGAATGTTTATTGCCGAGATCGCATCCAACGACGTGCAGGCAGGCATGGAAGTATTTTCCAGTGCCGACACCTGCCAACCTTGCGGCACCATCGTCAATGCAGAAATCCAGGACGAAAATAATTATATTTGCGTAGTCGAAATGAAAGTGGCGGACCAGGAAGCAGGCGATATTCATCTGGGTAGCGACACAGAGTCAACCCTGAAATTTTTACCTCTGCCCTACCCTATGCTGGACATTACGCAATAAAGC
>JAZJYB010000282.1:0-3448 GCA_040390685.1 Pseudomonadota bacterium
CTAATCGTGCCTACGGGTTGGCTGGCGCATCCGGCAGATAGTAATTCTCCCGGCTGATTTCTTCCGCTGCGTTTGCCACCTCGTAGGCAATGATTGCTAGCGCTATTGCCGAGTGTTGTTGCGCGCTCTTGAATGGTAGTACTTGTTCGTAGGTGTCTAACACCGTGTGATGCACCTTGGCGTAGTCAAAATCACTGGCATTGATCAGTCTGGGAGTGGGTACGCCTTTCGAGGTGAACACCGCATCGTCGCTGCCGGCGCGTCCGCTGAAGGCCTTGGTTTTATCGCGCGGTGTGTCATTGAAACTGGCCTGAAAATCGAATAGCGGATGCACGTCTTGCAGGTCTTGTGTGACGCGGTCAAACACGCTTTGCCATTTTGTCGGAACGGTGATGCCGGTAATCGCGCCCGGTGCGGAATCACGATTGAGCATCATGACGACTTTATCTAGTTGCCCGGCATGGCGCTGGGCGAAAGCGTAGGCGCCTTTGCATCCCAGTTCTTCTCCGGCGAAACCTAGCATCAAAATTGTGCGGCGCGGCCTGGCGCCGGACTTTGCCAATAGACGCATGGCTTCCATCACGGTACTAAAACCGGCGCCATTATCTGCCGCACCTGTGCCACCATCGTAACTATCCAGGTGCGCGCCCAGGATGACTATTTCTTCGGGATTTTTATTGCCGGTAATTTTGGCCAAGACATTATGGTAAGGCACAGGACCGGGATAAAACCAGTTGCGGATATCGAATTCCAGGCGTACTTGCTGCTGCTTTTTTATGCTTTCTTTGATTTCACTATACCGCTCTTCGGCGAGTTTAATATCCGGCAGATTTGGCAAATTCTCCCAATTGTCTGGTGTTGCTGCGGCCGAGAATAAGGGCTCTTCGGCTGACTGTATGGTGCCTAATGCACCAGCCGCTATTAGCAGCTGCGTGATCGGTTTAGGCTGATGAGTGCCACCGTCGTCGCGCCCCTCGCCGCTGCTCTCGCCCTCGATCAAGACCCAGGCATTTTTAAATTCATCCTTGCGCGCCTGCGCTTCTGCCAGCGTGTGCGGCGCCATCACTACCGCGCCACTTTGCACGCCTTTGGTGCCGGAGGTATATGCCGGCGTGGTGAAGCGCAGGGTTTTTTCGGTAGGCGCCAGCATACGGCCAGAGGAAGGCCCGCGATTAAATCCTACGGGCATGCTACCTGCCTGTTCCAGTTCGGCTGCCACCCCCCAGCTTCCCAACTGCGTTTTGGCCCACAGCGCAGCATGGGTATACGCATCGCTGCCCGTCATGCGGCCACCAAAACGATTGCTCAACACGTCTAGCCAAGTCATCACTTGCGGATCTTGTTTACCAAGTTCGATGATGCGTCTGGCGGTGGCGTCCTGTGCTTGTGCCAGGCTGGTGAATAATAGAAAAATGGAAGGGATGAGGATATTGCGCATGTTGGTTCCTGGTGGAGTTGTTTGGTGTGGCTTGGATTCGGTTCGGTTGCCGTTAGGTGAAGATGCGCGAATAGTTTGTAGTGCCGTGTCATTTCCTTCCCCATTTGAGGGGGAAGGTTAGGATGGGGGTGTGGCGGTCGAGTAAGCATGACGATACCTTAGCGAGGGCGGTCAAAATAAAGTCAACGACAATTTTAAGCATTCGCCCCCCATCCCAGCCTTCCCCCTGCCCGGGGGAAGGAGCTAAAAGCAAAGCACAACAACGATTGCCGATAATTACCATTATGGGTAACGATTAGCGCGAACTTTAGAAATTAATCTCTACCCGAAAGACTCTTCAAGAAAGCCGGTAATTCGCCCTTATCGCGTGCCGCTACAGCGCTATCCAATTTTGCTGAGCGATATTTATCGTCCTGACTCAATAACGTTGCATAAGCGCGTAGTGCGCCTTCAATTCCGGCCAGGTCATTCGCGCTTTGCTTCGCCGCCTTAGACGGATTTTGGATTTGAAAAGCCATTACGCTCGCATTGAACTGAAACTTGATCGCGTCGCGGCATTCTTGCTTGGCCGCCCTGCCCAACCAGTCGGATACCGCACCATAATTCAAAGTCAGGTCGGGTACATCGTTGACCCATTTTTTCAGCCAGTCGCCGTTCGCGGCCTGGATTTGTAGCGGATTCTTTTCTGCATCCAAAGCCATCTGCACGACCCGCGCCCGCTCTGCTGGCGTGGATGGGCCGCGTTCAACCGGGTTGGCCGTTGAGACCGCGCTTGGCATGACAGAAGTAGCTGATCGGGTGCCGGTCACAGGTTTGGCGGGTTCGTCGCCATACACCACCTGACGGCTACCGCTTAAGCCCTTGTCTTTGGCCAGTAGAGTCCATATCACCTTGACCTCTGTGTTGATTTCTTTGCCGCGTGGGCTGGTATGTGTCCGTGTTCCGGTATGGCTAAACACGGCTGACCCATTAGTTAGGCTGCCTTCCATCTGGCGTAAAGAGCGCACTTCACCACGCTCATCAAACCAGGCGATATTCGCCACCAGGCCTTGGCCTTTCTGCGCGATATTGATGACGCCTTTGCTGATGATATCGACCTCCTCGTTGCCCGTGCGATTGGTGCCGGTGGCGGTTTCAAAGTTCCACTGGCCGATGATGGAAGGGACGGTTTGCACTTGTGTTTGTGCCGTTTGTGCTTGTAATGCAGTTGCAGTAAAAGCGCTGGCGAGGCTAAGGCTGAGAATGACAGCGTGACGAATAAATTTCATTTCTTCTCCTGAATGGTTGACGAAAATAATCAATCAAAAAATTGATTAGACGTACTGTAATCAAGGGGAGAAAACTTTTACTTGTGTATCCGACCAAAGCAGGTTTGTCACTCGTCAAACGGCATATTCAGCGACTAAGACAAATTGGATAGTTGTACAGTGCACGAAAATAAATCTGGATTCCTGCCGTCGCGCTTATCGTTACTCACAAATATTAAATATGGTATTTGCGCGTGTATTGATGTTGATGTTGATGTTGATGTTGATGTTGCAGTTGAAGCTGCTTTTGACACAGAATTCCGCTGGTGAGCTGCCGTTTGTGCCGAGCAGAAAATGGATCAGGAATGAACGCTGTTTGAGCCGAAGGCGAGTTTCGTTCATTTCCCATTTTTGCTCTGCACAGACGGGAACCCGAAGGGCAGCGAATGCGGTCGCCTTTCTTTTGCTTACTATTTCTTTGGCGAAGCAAAGAAAAGTAAGTAGCTGCCGGTCTACCACCGGCCGGCAATCTTTAAATAGCGACGGAACTCCACAAGAATTGTGGGTAACGATGAGCGCCTGCGCGCGAATGACGATTATGCTTGTGCCATTGCATTAAACCTAGAAACGGCATGCGCTGATCAAGGTCTGAATGCCCTATAGGTGTCAGTGGCTTCCTACACTGGGACGAGCGCCCATAAGTAATTTTCTATTTTATAGAACCATATTACACATACACCTGTCAGAACTATGGGCAGGTTTA
>JAZJYB010000283.1:0-3221 GCA_040390685.1 Pseudomonadota bacterium
GCACCTGAACAGGAAACCGCATGAGATTAGTACTTGCTTTTATGTGGTTGATGCATTGGCTGCCATTACCTATACTCGGGCGCGTAGGCGAAGGGTTCGGTAGCTGGCTATTTTATTTATTGAAGTCGCGTCGGCACATTACACTGACCAATTTGAAGCTATGTTTACCGCTACTGAGCGAACAGGAAAGATTGGCGATTGCCAAGCGACATTTTCAAGTGTATGCGCGCAGCGTGTTAGAACGCGGGATACTTTGGTGGGCTTCTGAAAGCCGCCTCAGAAAGCTAATCCAGATCGAACCTGCAGTCCCGATGGATGCAATACAATCTGGCCCAGTCATTTTACTGTGTCCACATTTTGTTAGTCTCGATGTGGCAGGCGTGGCGGTCATGTTAGAAACTTCGCTATGCTCCATCTATACCAAACAGAGGAGCAAAGTATTTGACCAGGCTTTGCGCAAAGGGCGCTCGCGCTTCCGTCCGGTGAAGCTGTTCTCACGTTCCGAAGGCGTAAAACCGATCATCCGCGCGATGCGCGAACATACACCTTTCTTCATGCTGCCGGATATGGATTTTGGCGCCAAGGATGCCGAGTTCATTCCCTTCTTCGGCGTTCCGGCAGCTACCTTGACCGCCGTGCCAAGAATAGCTGCCAGCACGGGCGCTCAGGTAATACCCGTGATCGCGACCATGCTGCCAAATTACCAGGGCTGGAAAGTTGCCTTTCATGCGCCATGGGATACCTATCCTGGCGACGATATGACAGCCGCCACACTCTTCATGAATAGTTATATAGAAAAAGAAATTCTAAAAACGCCGGCAGAATATTTCTGGAGCCACCGGCGTTTCAAGACAAGGCCTGAAGGTCAGGCCAGTGTCTATTAGGTATTGGATGGGAAAATTCTACGCCAACAACTCTATTTCACCTGGCAACAAAGTATTTGCCGGAAGTACATCGAGGTCTTTCAGCTTTTCATATAAAGGCGTGAAATCGGGCGCTGTGCCATCGAATAATTCTTGGTAGCTATCAATCGCAAAATAGGTTTCCTGATATGAATCTATTTTGTATAAAGTGCGTAGGCAGCGCTCGATATTCAAATGGATATGGCGTGAGCCGGTGCCAGGTTTCAGACAGTATTCCACCTCACCGCCAGAGGATAAGATACCGGCGCCATAAATCCGCAAACCCTGGGGTGTGTTAATCAGGCCGAACTCTACCGTGTACCAATACAGTCGCGCCAGATTATCCAGACCACCGAGCTTCATGGCCTTCAAACCACCCTGGCCATAGCGCTGCATATAATCGGCAAACACCGGGTTAAACAGCAAGGGCACGTGGCCAAAAAAATCATGGAAAACATCAGGCTCAACGATGTAATCAAACTCGGCCGGCGAACGTAGCCAGACCGTTACCGGAAAACGACGGTTCGCCAAATGATTGAAAAAAGCTAGCTCAGGGATCAAGCCAGGGACGGCTACAATAGTCCAGCCAGTCGCCTTAAACAGTTCGTCTGAAGTATGGGTAAATTCCGGAATGCCATCGGCCGCGTCCATCTTTTGCAGAGCCTCGATAAACTCATCGCAAGCCCGGCCAGGTAGCAAAGCCGCCTGACGTTGATATAGCTTGCGCCATAACTCGTGTTCGGCCTCGGTATATGCGGCCCAATCTTGCTTGACCACATATTGCTCATCAGCGTGTGTGTAATCACCGCGCAGTGCGGCCCCGTCAGATTTTTCAGCAACGGTAGCCAAAAAATCGGCATTTGATACGGTAGCGACTTCCATCATATTTACTCCCTACTCAATACAAACTGGTGATACAAAAGCCGAATAAAAAAGGCTGGTAGCGCAAACTAAAACGCCAGCAGCCTCCCTTAATTAACTCAGCGCAAACAATGCAACTTATGCGGTTGCCGACTCATCTTTCAAGACGCCACGACGAATCTGATCTAACTCTATCGATTCGAACAAGGCACGGAAATTTCCTTCGCCAAAGCCCTGGTCGCCCTTACGTTGTATGACTTCAAAGAAGATCGGGCCGATCACGGTCGTGGTAAAAATTTGCAGCAATAATTCACGCGAAGTTTCGGTGCTCTTGCCATCCATCAAAATACGCAGCTTGCGCAATTCATCGACATTCTCACCATGACCTGGCAGACGACGGTCGATCAAATCGTAGTAGGTTTCTATGGTGTCCTGAAATACGATGCCATCCTCTTTCATGTCGATGATGGTCTGATAAATATTGTCGGTACCCATCGCGATATGCTGCACGCCCTCGCCATGGTAGAGATCAAGGTATTCAGAAATTTGCGATCTGTCGTCAGAAGACTCATTGATAGGAATGCGGATTTTTCCACAAGGCGAAGTCATGGCTTTAGATTTCAAACCAGTATGCTTGCCGGCGATATCGAAGTAACGCACTTCACGGAAATTAAACAAGGTTTCGTAATAATCAGCCCATTCCTTCATACGGCCACGATGCACATTGTGGGTCAGATGATCGATGTAAGTCAGGCCGTTACCAACGTGATTAGGATTTGCTCCAGGGATAGCAACGAAGTCGGCATCATAGATACTGATATTGCCGATAGCGCCTGGCGCTTGGCCATCTTTACCCTGCCAGCGATCAACGAAATAGACTAAAGAATCGCCGATACCTTTGATCGCAGGAATATTCAGTTCCATCGGGCCGGTTTGATTATCAAAACCCCATGCACCCAATTCCAAAGCACGCTTGTAGGCAAAATTGGCATCCTTCACACGTAGCGCAAACGCGCATACGGACGGGCCATGCTTACGCGCGAAACGTTGCGCGAATGAATCTGGCTCGGCGTTAATAATAAAGTTAACCCCGCCCTGACGATACAAAGTGACATCCTTGGTGCGATGCTTGGCAATAGCAGCAAAACCCATACGCTCAAATAATTCACCCACTTCTTTTGGGTTAGGCGCTGCGTATTCGATAAACTCAAAGCCATCGGTGCCCATAGGGTTTTCCCAGGTCTGCAAATCCATGCTTGTCTCCTTAGTATGATTTGAAAATTTTATGCCTCGCCACTTCGACGCCGAGCAAAATCAGCGAATTTTTGACATAGATCAAGTATTCAGTATAGTCCGCAGCGAGCGCCATTAAATTGCAAATTACCCCACAAAATTCCTGATTTAAGCAATAATATGCCCAATTATTAAACTTTATTAGCATAAAATGACCGAAATTCC
>JAZJYB010000284.1:0-7632 GCA_040390685.1 Pseudomonadota bacterium
AAGCGAATCATTAACTTACGAACACCTGATGTGAAAACGTTGGGACACTACTGAGCTTTGCTAGTGATTAATCTATGGCCGGCGTGCCTATACACCTGGTCATGCGTGCGCATGGAACGCTGATCCCTTTAGAGGTGGGAACTTCAATACGTTCGACGACAGTAAAGCCATACGCAGAGTAGAGCGGTTCTCCCGCTATCGTTGCGGTCAACTCTAACGCAGCAAATCCTTCCTTCAATGCTTCCGCCTCGCAGAGTGATAACACCAGACGTCCTATTCCTAGTCTGGTAAAGTCGGGATGGGTGTACATGGCGCGTACCCTTGCAGCTTCCGATGCAGGGTCTAACAGGCGCGAATCACGGCCAGGAGTGTGGTCGCCACCAAAGCGCGTAGCACGCCGACTCCAGCCTCCACAGCCGACAATTTGTCGATTAAGTTCGACCGCAAAATAAGTGCCATCTTCTATGAGCTGGGTGTCAACGCCCATGAACTCGTATGAGGCTTCAAGCTTGGCTTCGTCCAGATAGCTACCGATGATCTTGCGAATTGAGATTTCCATCAATGCTCGAAGTTCAGGTAAATCGGCAAGCGTGGCTTTTCGAAAGCTCAAGGCTGGTGATTCAAGCATAGATTGCAGTATCAAATGTGTCGCTTTTTTCAGGAAATTGATTTCCCGGTCAGCTCTTCGTACGCAGTCGTAAACTCCGATTGCGCCTGAGTTAATGGTTCACATTCTGAACTGTTATAAACCACTTCGTCCAAGGTGTCGAAGAATTTTTGCAAATCTATCGCGAGTGCTTTGTACTTTGCGGCAAGCAGGTCTTTTTGAGCTTTGGTTGGCATGATAAGTCCTTTCAGTTAGTGCATTAACCTAGAAACAGCAAGAGATTTGTGAATTCTTGAATACCTGAACATGGATAAAAATAAGCTGAGTGCTAATAATAACAGGTCAGAATTTCAAGCTATTCAAAAACGCCAATACCGCTTGCCAGTTTTCGCCCTGGCCTTTGCTATTTTTGTCTTCGCGTAGAGTTGAGGATCCATGGACTCCCGCAATTTTTGGGATGAAATGCACTTTATTTTTTGATGGGGACGCGGCAATGATTTTCTTGGCGGCTGCTATTTCTTCGCTGTCTGAGCTTGACGTGACGAACACGCCTTGCGTTATTTTGGCTGCTGCTTTTTGCACCACGCCATCTTGGCCAAGGTATTCACCTGGAGAAAACGCCAAAACAGCGGCGATTTTATCTGTGTGTTTGTTTGTTAATAAAAATACTAATGAAGCGGAATAGCTACTTCCCCAGACCACTATTGGCAGCTTCTGTGGACTACCCCACGCAAGTGCTGCCTCAAGATCCGGCATGGTTTCCAGGTAATTACTGCTTTTACTTAGTTTTTTTACGGTGTCATTTTCTTGTCCAAATAAATTTCCGCCAGAGCGCTGATCAATCGCCAGTACAGTAAAGCCTTCGTGAGCTAGTCGCGGGGCAATGCTGGCGTACTCGCCTTTATTGGAGCCTGCCTGATGAAATAATAAGATGATTGCTCGTGGAGCTAGGGCTTGGTATTCCAGACCAAATACACTCACGCCATCGGTGGTCTTTAAGGTGACCTTAAGTGGAGTGGACGGTGGAGTATGAGCGGGAGTAGCTGAGCTGTCGGAGGCCGGTACGCACAGGAACATTGAAAGAAAGCAAAATCGTCTGACGAGATGTGCGTTCATGGTTTTGTTTTTGTGAATTTTCCGTTAGTGCATAGTCGTGCAGAAAATCAGAAAGTAGACCTTACCAGCGAACCTAATAAACGTAATAAAACTGCGCTCTTTGTTAAGTGACTAACACATCAAGCGCAGTTTTATATTTCAACAAACAATTTACGGCTTTGGTTTGAATTGCTGGTCGCTGATACGGAATTTCTCACGGCGGTCACCCATCAAGCCGCGCAAATCTTTGATGCTTAAATCTGAAATTTCATGCATGCGTATCAGCAATGAAGCACCGATAGGCAAGCGGCGATGGCGAATTTTACTAATAACCGGAGGTGCAACTTCTAGTGCTCTCGAGAGAGCTGCGTCATTTTTCAAATGCAATTGTTTAATCAAGGCGTCCAAGAGTGTATCTGGATCGTAGTTGATTTCATCTTGTTTGAGGTCGAGTAGATTTGCCATTTTTCTGTTTTCCTAGTTAAGCTTGTTTAAGCAGGGTGAAGACACTGATACACTATTTAATTTCGTCTTTCAAATTTCTGATACCAGACAAACACCATTGAGTTTGTTGGTTCAGATTATTCCTTCATGCTCCAATATTTAGACATTGCTTGACAAAACATGTACAGAAGAAAGATTAATATTTATGCATGGAAATAATTTGATTATTTATAAGTATATTCTTTTATCAAATTTTATCAATATAGATTTGAAAGCAATTGTCAACTGGAACGCAAAAAACCTTGTTAATGGCTGCATTTTTTTGAAAAATACAGACAAATACCAGAATAAAAAGTAATTTTTTGTAAGTGTTGTTTTTCTGCAAGTAATGACTATGAAATATTTAGTCTGTAAGACTTTTTGCAATTAAATAGCCACCTGTAAGCCTAACTTGCGGCTTCGGCTAATGCAAAAGCCAATTGATTATGCCGCTCCATTGCGACGGGTAAATCGATAGAGATCAGGTTTCCATCGCGTACCACGATACGTCCATTGATGATACTGTAAGCGACCTTGGAAGGCGTGCAGAAAACCAATGCGGCCACCGGATCATGCCAGGCACCGGCAAAGCCAATTTGATCAAGACTGAAGATGGCAATATCTGCCGCCATTCCCGGCTCAAGTGCACCGATGTCGTCTCGATTCAAGACCTTGGCACCGCCGAGTGTGGCAATTTCCAGCGCTTGGCGCGCCGTCATGGCATCCGGGCCGAAACCCACACGTTGCAATAACATCGCCTGCCTTACTTCGCCCAGCATATGGCCGGAATCATTCGATGCGCAGCCATCCACACCAAGGCCGACGGCGACGCCTGCATCGAGCATTTTACGAATAGGTGCGATGCCGGAAGCGAGGCGCATGTTTGAGCATGGACAGTGCGCGATGCCAGTGCCGGTTCGGGCAAATAGATTGATGCCGTCATCGTCCAGTTGCACGCAATGGGCGTGCCAGACATCGTCGCCGACCCAGCCGCAATCTTCCGCATATTGCGCGGGTGTCATATTGAAATTTTCGCGACTGTAGGCGATGTCGTTGGCGTTTTCGGCCAGGTGGGTGTGCAGCGATACGCCAAAGTGGCGCGCCAGATTTGCTGATTCGCGCATCAGATCACGCGAGACCGAGAAGGGCGAGCATGGCGCAACAACGATGCGTTGCATCGCAAAGCGCGAGGTATCGTGGTAAGTCTCGATCAGGCGTTGCGTATCCTGCAAAATTGCCGCTTCTGTTTCAACGACGCGGTCTGGTGGCAAGCCGCCTTTCGACTGGCCGACGCTCATGGCACCGCGTGCTGCGTGAAAGCGCATACCGATCTTTTGCGCCGCCTCTATGCTGTCGTCTAACTTGCAACCATTCGGATAAATATACAAATGGTCGCTGCTGGTGGTGCAGCCTGACAGCATCAATTCCGCCATCGCAACTTGTGTTGAGACATGCACCATCTCCGGGGTTAAATTGGCCCAGATTGGATACAGGTTGTTCAGCCAATTAAACAGTTCACCATTTTGCGCAGCAGGAATCACGCGCGTCAGGCTTTGGTACATATGGTGATGGGTATTGATCAATCCAGGAATCACCACGTGATTCGTCGCGTCGATGATTTCATCGGCTGTGGCTGGCAGATCCGTGCTATTACCCACCTGTTCGATCACATTGCCGCGGATGAACACCGCGCCATTGGCAATCTCCCTGCGCTCTGCATCCATCGTGACCAGGACGCGGGCGTTTTTGATGAGTAGAGTCTTCGTCATGGTTTTATTTCTTTAAAGATTTGATCACTGAACTTTCAGGCTTCAGGCTTACTTTGGAAATTCCGCAAAAAATCCAAAAATATTTGCGCCGATAATTCAGCATCGTCGGCGGTCATTGTTTCCAGCGGATTGTGGCTGATACCGCCGTTGCCGCAACGGGTAAATAACATCGCGACGTCGGTCATCTTGGCCATGGCCATTGCATCGTGTCCGGCGCCGGAAGGCAGCTGAAACGCTGGCACGCCGGCCCGTTCGGTGGCGGCGCTTAATTGCTGCATCAGCCATGGGGCACAAGGCGCTGCAGGTGCGGCGACGGCGCGAGTGAGCGTCACATCGATATTCCGGCGCTGGCAAATAGTGTCTATCGCGTGCTTGATGTCAGTTACTGCTGCATCGCGCGTGGCGTCGTCGGCGGCGCGGATATCAAGCGAAAAATGGCAGGCGCCAGGAATCACATTCACCGAGCCATTTGGCACTTGCAATTGCCCCACTGTGCCCACCAGCGATGGCGCTTGCCCGCAGCGGTTTTCCACATACAAGATAATTTCTGCGGCGGCCACTGCGGCGTCTTTGCGCATGTGCATCGGTGTCGTGCCGGCATGGCTGGCAACCCCTTGCAACTCAACTAAATAACGGCAACTGCCGGCAATAGAAGTGACGATGCCCACCGGCAAGTTGCGTCCCAATAAAACCGGGCCTTGCTCGATGTGCACTTCAACATAGCCAAGTACTTCGGCTGGCTTGCGAGCGATATTGGGGATGGCAGCAACGTCATGGCCAGCGCCAATAAGGGCATCGCGCATGCTGATGCCATCGGCGTCGATCTTATCGAGTAGGGCCAGATCGAATTGTCCGATGATGGCATTGCTACCCAGAAAAGTGCTCTTGAAGCGCACGCCTTCTTCTTCTGAGAAGGCAATGATCTCCAAATGGAACGGAAGCTTTTCGTTTTTTTCATTCATGTGCTTGACGACCGCAATTGGCAGCAAGATGCCTTCGCGGCCATCGTATTTGCCGCCATTGCGCACGGTGTCGTAATGCGATCCTGTGAGCAGGCTCTTGGCATCCGGGTTGGTCGATATGTAACGCCCGACCACATTGCCAACCGCATCAATCGCCACTTGCATGCCGGCGCCCGTCATCCAGCTGGCGATTTGTGCGGCGGTTTTTTGATGTGCTGGCGTCATGTAGGCGCAGGTCAAACCCGTTTCATCATCGCTCCACGCGCCTATGGTTTCTGACCATTCCATGATGGTGTGGCCGAATGCCAGTTTGTGATCCAGCAAGTCATTCAAGCGCAGTTGCGCAATACGGCTGATCTGGCGCAAGCATTCGGCCAGTTCATCTGCAGCTTGATTTTTCAAGCGCCGGGCGAAGGTGCTGATGATCATTTGGCGCGTATAGCCTTTGCCGTCTGATCCCTTTACCGCGAGGATGAAAGGGAAACCGAATTTGGCATTGTAGTCGGCGTTCATTTTTTGCAGCGTAGCGAATTCTTCTGCGCTGCAATTGGTTAAGCCTGCCTGCGCTTGTTCACCGGTGGATTCTTTAGTGAGTTCGCCCGAGATTGCGGCCTTGCCAGCAAGTTCAGGGTGGGCGCGTATCAGCGCCAGTTTTTCGGCCTCGCTAGATTTCTCAACGACAGCTTGTAGCGCCAGTTGTAAACTTGTCAGCGTAGAGAATGGCCGAAGCGCAGTTGCCCGTTGCGGTATCCACGGCGAATGTTCGTAGATGCCATGCAGCGTGTCTGCAAAATCACTAGCAGAGCATTGGTTGAGAAAATCTAATGTGGTCGTCATATTCTGTCTTATTTTATTTTACTTGCTGAAAGGGTGGGTAGTGCGCCAATGCTCGGCAATATCGATGCGCCTGGTGATCCAGACTTTGTCGTGCGACTGCACATAATCCAAGAAACGCGCTAAGGCGGCGGCGCGGCCAGGGCGCCCGACGATGCGGCAATGCAAACCTATCGATAACATCTTCGGTTGATTGAGACCATTCGGGTCGCCTTCCGCATACAGCACATCAAATGCATCTTTAAGGTAAGTAAAAAATTGTTCGCCCGAATTAAATCCCTGCATTGCCGCGAAACGCATGTCATTGGTGTCTAGCGTATACGGCACGATTAGATGTGGCACAACTGCAGGTCTGCCAGCGACATCAGTGATCGCGACTTCTTGCCAGAACGGCAGATCGTCACCGTAATAATCCGCATCGTAAGTAAAACCACCATGCTCAACCACCAACTTGCGCGTGTTTGGCGAATCGCGCCCGGTGTACCAGCCGCTAGGCGCAGCACCCGTAAGTTCCTTGATAATCTGCACGGCTTCAAACATGTGCGCACGTTCGGCGGCTTCATCCATATGCTGGTAACTGATCCAGCGCAAACCGTGGCAAGCGATCTCATGGCCAAGCTCCTGAAAGGCCGCCACCGCTTCCGGGTTGCGCTTTAATGCCATGGCTACGCCAAATACGGTCAAGGGCAATTTTCTATCTTCAAACATCCGTAGCAAGCGCCACAGCCCCGCGCGCGAACCATATTCATACAGCGATTCCATGCTCATATGGCGCATTTCAAAAGCTTGCGCACCGATAATCTCGGAGAGAAAGGTCTCAGAAGCCTTGTCGCCATGCAGCACGCAATTCTCGCTACCCTCTTCATAATTCAAGACGAATTGCAGCGCAACGCGTGCGCCATCCGGCCATTGCGCGTGCGGTGGTGTGCGGCCGTAGCCAGGCAAATCACGCGGATAATTCTGGTAAGTGTCGGTCATAGGTTGGCTTGGTTCATCTGAAAAATGCGATTTTGTTATGGTAGGCGTTCAATATCATGTCTGATGTTGTATAACGCCATGGTTTGTATATGAAGGATAGTATATTGATCAGGTTCGGGCGTTATATGATTTGGCTGATAGGTATTTTCAACATACAGATATAGGAGAAGGCAATGGGAAAGCTCAGCACACACGTACTCGATATCACACTAGGCAAGCCAGGCATAGGTGTGAAGCTAGAATTGTATGCAATCGAAGCGGGTGTTAAGACCTTGCTCAAGTCAGAAGTGACGAACCAGGATGGGCGCTGTAATTCGCCTTTGCTGGAAGGCGAAGCATTGAAAGTCGGCCTCTATGAGCTGGTGTTTGCGGCGGGTGATTATTTTGATGCACTGGGCGCGACGCTGCCGAATCCCAAATTTATCGATCGCGTCACTCTGGCGTTTGGCATTGCGGATGTGACGCAGAATTACCATGTGCCTTTGGTGGTTTCACCTTGGGCTTATTCTACTTATCGGGGTAGTTAGGATTGTTTTTCCTTGGATCTTCGTCGGCCGGCGCAATAAGTGCTACCCAAACCAAGTAGTGCGGCTGAAACCCGCGCTGTAAATCAATTCTGCTGATTCTTGAACATCGTTCGGCGCGCGTTGCAGCCGCCTTTCATGGCTGACGCGATGAAACAAACAAATCCGCTGGCAGTCCTTATAGACTTCAGCGGATTTTTCTCATTTCAATTGGAGCCTATGTTCGATACCGCACAGAACAAGAGGCGCTTCCCACGTACCTTTAGTCGGTTGCCTTATCGCTTGTAACTTGATACAGCCGCGGCAGCCAAACAGCCGATTGTTTTCACTCATTTTTTGCGCTCACTTAAGAAGAATCCTGCCATGAAAATGTTGCGCGC
>JAZJYB010000285.1:0-21385 GCA_040390685.1 Pseudomonadota bacterium
AAGGCTAAAAAATGGAAGCAATTAAGGATTTTTTTAGCAGCCTGATGCTGCGAGAGCTGATCAAAGGTTTTGCTTTGACTGGGCGCTACATGTTTGCGCGCAAGATTACCGTGCAATTTCCGGAAGAAAAGACACCTATGTCACCGCGTTTCCGTGGTTTGCACGCATTGCGTCGCTATCCGAATGGAGAAGAACGTTGTATCGCTTGTAAATTGTGTGAGGCAGTATGCCCTGCGATGGCAATTACGATTGAATCGGAACAACGTGAAGATGGCAGCCGTCGCACTACCCGTTATGACATCGATTTAACCAAGTGTATTTTTTGCGGATTTTGCGAAGAGTCTTGCCCGGTCGACTCGATTGTCGAGACACATATACTCGAATATCACGGTGAAAAACGTGGTGACCTTTATTTCACCAAAGAAATGCTGTTGGCAGTTGGTGACCGTTACGAACCCGAAATTGCTGCAGCGCGTGCCGCTGATGCAGCTTACCGCTAAACTGGACTTGGCTAGCTATGGACTTTATAAGCGCTTTATTTTACGTATTTTCGGCAATTTTGATATTTGCCGCTACTCAGGTAATCACTGCACGTAATCCAGTGCACGCAGCCTTGTTTTTGGTACTTTGCTTTTTCAATGCAGCTGGACTTTGGTTACTGTTGAAGGCCGAGTTTCTGGCGATCGTTTTGGTGCTTGTGTATGTCGGTGCAGTGATGGTGTTGTTCCTGTTTGTTGTGATGATGCTCGATATTAATGTCGATAAACTGCGGGCGGGATTCTGGAGCCATTTTCCAGTCGCCGCTGGTGTCGGCGTGTTGATCGTTCTGGAAATGTCGTTTGTGTTGTGGCGTAGTTTCTTGCGCCCAGATAACCACATACCTCCTGCCTCGGCGAATATTGGCAACACCAAGGCCTTGGGAATAGCGATCTTCACGCAATATCAATATGCATTTGAAGTTGCAGCGGCAATTTTGTTGCTGGCGATTGTTGCGGCGGTAGCACTCACTCTACGTCGCCGTAAAGACATCAAATATTTTGATCCTGCCAAGGCAGTTAAAGTTAAACGTAGTGATCGTATTCGTATTGTCAGTATGAAGGCTGAATCTGATCGTGCAAATGTTGTAGCAAAGACGGAGGCCTAAATGACTTTGACCTTGACACATTTTTTGATTTTGGGTGCGATATTATTTGCGATTTCCATCGTAGGTATTTTCCTCAATCGTAAAAATATTATTGTCTTGCTGATGGCAATCGAGCTAATGCTATTGGCAGTGAATATGAATTTTGTTGCTTTCTCCTATTACCTTGGCGATGCGGCAGGACAGGTTTTTGTATTCTTTATTTTGACAGTTGCCGCTGCCGAATCCGCGATAGGTTTGGCGATTCTTGTGGTGATGTTCCGCAGTATGGACACGATTAATGTTGAAGATTTAGATGCACTCAAAGGCTAGATTTATTTGACTGGATGTGAATATCATCTGGTTGGAATGCGTCGTATTCATTAGCAAATTTATTAAATGTAAGAAGCTAACAAAGGGTCATCATGGCGGGGCAACTTAACCCACTTTTACTACTGGCTGTACCACTTGCACCTCTGGCAGGTTCTGCGATAGCAGGCTTGCTCGGTACCAAATTTTTTGGTAATTTGGTCGGTCGTACTGTATCTCATAGCGTCACCATCCTTGGCGTATTGATTGCGTTTGTGATCTCCTGCATGACACTTTCTGCAGTGGTTGACGGCGCTACTTACAATGCGACTTTGTATCAGTGGATGAACGTTGGTGGTCTGAAACTAGAAGTCGGTTTTTTAGTTGATAGCCTGACTGCGATGATGATGTGTGTCGTCACTTTTGTTTCCTTGATGGTGCATATTTACACCATCGGTTACATGAAAGACGATGACGGCTATAACCGGTTTTTCTCGTATATTTCCTTGTTTACTTTCTCCATGTTGATGCTGGTGATGAGTAACAATTTCCTGCAGCTGTTTTTTGGTTGGGAAGCCGTAGGCTTGGTTTCTTATCTGTTGATTGGTTTTTGGTACACCAGACCAACTGCGATTTACGCGAATATGAAAGCCTTCCTGGTCAATCGTGTCGGCGACTTCGGTTTCATCCTTGGCATAGGCTTATTGGTGGCGTACGCGGGTTCGATGAATTACGCAGAAGTGTTTGCAAAAAAAGAAGAGCTAGTCCAGTTGACGTTGCCTGGAACGGACTGGATGTTGATTACGGTTGCCTGTATCTGTCTGTTTATCGGCGCGATGGGTAAATCGGCACAGTTCCCATTGCACGTATGGTTGCCAGACTCGATGGAAGGTCCGACGCCTATCTCCGCCCTGATTCATGCGGCGACCATGGTAACCGCCGGTATTTTTATGGTGGCACGCATGTCGCCATTATTTGAATTGTCGGATACCGCCTTGTCGTTTATTTTGGTGATCGGCTCGATTACAGCCTTGTTTATGGGTTTCCTCGGAATTATCCAAAACGATATCAAACGTGTGGTTGCGTATTCAACGCTGTCACAATTGGGTTATATGACGGTTGCCTTGGGCGCCTCAGCGTACTCTGTCGCCGTATTCCATTTGATGACACATGCGTTCTTTAAGGCTCTGTTATTCCTGGCCGCTGGTTCTGTCATTATCGGTATGCATCATGACCAGGACATCCGGAATATGGGTGGGTTGCGCAAATACATGCCTATCACTTGGATCACTTCCTTGCTTGGTTCTTTGGCCTTGATTGGTACGCCGTTTTTCTCGGGTTTCTACTCGAAAGACAGCATCATTGAGGCGGTACAGGCGAGCCATTTGGCTGGTGCTGGTTTCGCACAATTTGCGGTTTTAGCGGGTGTCTTTGTAACAGCGTTTTATTCCTTCCGTATGTATTTCCTGGTGTTCCACGGAAAAGAAAATTTTGGACATGCCCACGATCATAATCATCACGATGTGGATGACGAAGACGAACATGCTCACGCCCATGGCCTTGCTCCTGGTGAAAAACCGCACGAGTCGCCGATGGTAGTTTGGTTGCCGCTCGTGTTGCTGGCAATTCCTTCGGTGATCATAGGTTTCATCACGATAGAACCGATGTTGTTTGGTGACTTCTTTCAAGGTGTAATCATTGTTGACGAAGCCCATCATGCGATGGAAGAACTCAAACATGAATTTCACGGGCCGATTGCAATGGCGATGCATGCTTTGACTACGTTGCCTTTCTGGTTGGCCGTGGCCGGCGTCGCATCATCGTATTTTTTCTATATGGTGAAGCCTTCAATTCCCGCTGCAATCAAGAAAAATTTCAATGCTATTTATACACTGCTGGACAATAAATATTACATGGATCGTTTTAATGAGATCGTGTTTTCTGGCGGTGCGCGCTTGCTTGGTGGCGGCTTGTGGAATGTCGGCGATAAAGGTTTGATTGATGGTCTGGTGGTGAATGGAAGCGCAAAACTTGTTGGCTTGTTGTCTAAAGGCGTGCGCCTATTGCAGACAGGTTATTTGTACCACTATGCTTTTGTGATGATACTTGGACTATTCGGCTTCCTGTCGTATTTCATCCTGTTCCCTATCATGTTCCCTTTAGCTAAATAAAATATTCATAAAAAAAGAAATCATGATGCAGTCAACTTCTTCTTTATTAAGCCTGGCAATTTGGTGTCCGATTGCGTTTGGTATTTTCGTGCTCGCGTTTGGCAGGGATCAAAATCCAGGCCTTGTACGCAGCGTTTCTTTGATCGGTGCCATCACTAGTTTTCTCGTTACAATTCCGCTGATTCAGCGTTTTGACAATGCTGCTCATGGCATGCAATTTGTCGAAAAAAATGTATGGATCGAGCGCTTCCATGCTTTTTACGCCTTAGGTGTTGATGGAATTTCTTTATGGTTGATACCGCTGACGGCGTTTATTACTGTGATTGTGGTGATATCTGCGTGGGAAGTGATTGAGAAGCAGGTCGCCCAATACATGGGTGCATTCCTGATTTTGTCGGGCTTGATGGTTGGTGTTTTCTGCGCCACCGACGGCCTGCTGTTTTATGTGTTTTTCGAAGCGACTCTGATTCCGATGTACATCATTGTCGGCGTATGGGGTGGCCCGAATCGTGTGTATGCCGCTTTCAAATTTTTCTTGTACACCTTGCTGGGATCTTTGTTGACTTTAGTTGCCATCATTTATCTATATATTAAATCGGGTAATTCCTTTGATATCCTGGTCTGGCACAATTTGCAATTGCCGCTCTCAACACAAATCATGCTGTTTGTCGCATTCCTGATGGCATTCGCAGTCAAAGTGCCAATGTGGCCAGTGCATACCTGGTTGCCGGATGCCCACGTTGAGGCGCCGACAGGCGGATCTGTGGTGTTGGCGGCGATTATGTTGAAGCTCGGCGCGTATGGTTTCTTGAGATTTTCTTTGCCGATTGCGCCAGACGCGAGCCACTACCTTTCAGGCTTCATGATTACCTTATCGCTGATCGCCGTCATCTATATCGGCCTGGTCGCCTTGGTCCAAACTGATATGAAAAAATTGGTGGCATATTCTTCCATTGCGCATATGGGTTTTGTCACACTCGGCTTCTTTATGTTCAACGATATGTCGGTGCAGGGTGCGATAGTTCAGATGATCTCGCATGGATTTATTTCCGGTGCGATGTTCCTTTGTATCGGTGTTTTGTATGACCGCGTCCATTCGCGCAATATTGTTGATTACGGCGGAGTGGTCAACACCATGCCAAAATTTGCCGCCTTATTTGTTTTATTCTCCATGGCGAATTGCGGCTTGCCTGCGACCTCCGGTTTTGTCGGTGAGTTCATGGTGATCCTGGGTGCGGTTAAATACAATTTCTGGATAGGGATGTTGGCCGCAACGGCATTGATTTTCGGCGCTGCGTATTCCTTGTGGATGGTCAAGCGGGTTGTGTATGGCGCGGTTGTTCATGAACATGTGGCGCAACTCAAAGATTTGAATAAACGTGAATTTTTTATGCTCGGTATCCTGGCGATAGCTGTGATTGCAATGGGTGTGTATCCAGCTCCCTTCACTGATGCGATGCAGGTATCGGTTTCTGATCTGCTTAAACATGTAGCTGTTTCAAAATTAATGCCTTGATTTGCCTGTATTGCTGGAAATGCCGGATGAATGCGGGACCTGAAACAGGTCTGCCAAGTGTCTTTGACACGTGAATGTAGATGATTGCTAGTACAAATGAATAATATGAACCTGATACCACTTTATCCTGAGATATTCTTACTCTTGGCCATTTGCGCGATCCTTATGATCGACATGTTCCTTCCAGATGATAAGCGCAACGTCACCTATGCCTTGAGCATTTTGTCTCTTGCCGCTTGTGGTTTTCTGACTTTGTTTAGCTCCGAAAATAGTGCGGTTTCCTCCTACATTAGTAACAACATGTTTGTCTCGGACCCGATGTCCAATTTGCTGAAAATGTTTTCCTACATTGCTGTTGGTGTGACTTTTATTTACGGGCGCCAGTATGCGTCCGATCGCGGCATGACTAGTGGAATGCTTGGCGGTGAATTTTATGTTCTTGCCTTGTTCGCCTTGTTGGGTCAGATGGTAATGATTTCGGGAAATAATCTTCTGATTATTTATCTGGGATTAGAGCTAATGTCCTTGTCCTTATATGCACTGGTCGCATTGCGCCGTGATCACACAGTGTCAACCGAAGCTGCGATGAAATATTTTATTTTGGGCGCATTAGCTTCTGGCTTTTTGCTGTACGGAATATCCATGCTGTACGGCGCGACTGGCACATTGAACTTGAACGAAATGGCTAGAGCAGCGGCTTCGCTTTCTGCAAATAAAACTATCCTGGTATTTGGTATCGTCTTCTTAGTCGCTGGATTGGGCTTTAAGCTTGGTGTTGTGCCTTTCCATATGTGGGTGCCTGACGTCTATCAGGGTTCTCCTACTGTCGTGACTCTATTGCTAGGTGGCGCACCGAAATTGGCAGCATTTGCTATCTGTTTCCGGCTCCTGGTCGAAGGCTTGTTTCCACAGGTGATTGATTGGCAACAAATGCTGGTGGTGCTGGCCGTGTTATCTATGGCAATCGGTAACATTACCGCGATTGCGCAGTCAAACTTAAAGCGTATGTTGGCATACTCGACGATTTCCCAAATGGGTTTTATGTTGCTAGGCCTGTTATCCGGTGTCTCGAATGGTAATGTGAACGTGACTATGGCGGAGGATGCCTATGCGGCCTCGATGTTTTACAGCATCACGTATGTCATGACAACTTTGGGTACATTTGGAATCATTTTGCTGTTGGCGCGTTCTGGTTTTGAGGCAGAGAATCTGGATGATCTGAAAGGATTAAATAAACGTAGCCCTTGGTTCGCATTCGTCATGTTATTACTGATGTTTTCTTTGGCGGGTATCCCACCGCTGATGGGTTTTTACGCAAAATTTTCTGTTTTGCAAGCGGTTTTGTCGACAGGACAAACCTGGCTGGCGGTAGTAGCGGTGTTGTTCTCTCTGATTGGCGCTTTCTACTATTTGCGTGTAGTGAAGTTGATGTACTTTGATGAACCAGCAGACCAAGGTGTAATTTCTGCTAGTGCGGATATGCGTATCGTCTTGAGTGTGAATGGCTTAGCAGTATTGGTTCTTGGTTTGATGCCAGGTTCATTGATGTCTGCATGTGCTAGCGCCATCTCTAAGACTCTGAAGTTTTGATCTGGTGTCCTCACTGAGATTTCCTTGAATGGCTATCTTGAAGCTCGCTGCCGAACATAATCTGCATTTGGCTGAGATTTCAGTTGAGTCTACTCTGGCGTATCAAGGTAGTTTTTTGCAAGTGCAGAAAGATACGGTGTGTCTTCCCGATGGAAATCATGTCACACGTGAGTACATCAAACATCCGGGCGCGGTAGTTATCTTGCCGCTGTTTGATGACGGCACAGTATTGCTAGAGCGACAGTTTCGTTATCCGTTGAATCAAGTGTTTCTCGAGTTTCCCGCCGGTAAAATTGACCCAAACGAAGAATCCTTGCTTTGTGCCAAACGCGAGTTACAAGAGGAAACCGGCTATACAGCGACTGACTGGCAATTTCTTTGCACCATACACAACGCAATCGGCTATTCAGATGAGCACTTAGATATCTATCTTGCACGCGGATTGATAGCAGGTGAAGCGAAACTTGATGATGAAGAGTTTCTGGAAACGTTCGTAGCTCCAATTGACGAAGTAATGAGTTGGGTTAAATCAGGCAAGATTACTGATGTGAAGACAGTAATCGGGGCGTTTTGGCTGGAGAAAATTGTCAGCAAACAGTGGTAGCTTGCACTCAATTTGAATACGCTTAGAAATACAAAAAAGCCGCTGAGAATACAGCGGCTTTTTTTGCTTATTTCTTTGTTTACATACTCGGATAGTTAGGGCCTCCACCGCCTTCAGGTGTCACCCAGACTATATTTTGGGTAGGATCCTTAATGTCGCATGTCTTGCAATGCACGCAGTTTTGCGCATTGATTTGCAGACGATCTGCACCTGTATCTGTTTTTACAAATTCGTAAACACCTGCTGGACAATAGCGTGCTTCGGGCCCGGCATAGGTCGCCAGATTAATATCTACCGGGACCTTAGGGTCTTTGAGGGTCAAATGAATTGGCTGGTCTTCTGCATGATTGGTATTTGAAATGAAAACAGACGACAGGCGATCAAAGGTCAGCTTGCCGTCAGGTTTTGGATACACAATTGGTTCGAATTCCGACGCAGGGCGCAGACATTCATGATCAGCTTTCGTATGATGCAAAGTCCATGGGGCTTTACCGCGCAAGATCATTTGATCTATCCATACCAAAGGAGAACCATAGGTACCCCATTTGAGTAATGGCTTGACATTGCGCGCTGTATGCAATTCTTCGTGTAACCAGGATTGTTCAAACGTTGTTGTATAGGCCGTCAGTTCATCGTGCTGGCGTTCTGCACCTAGCGCGTCAAAAGCCGCAATCGCTGCCAGCATGCCGGTTTTAATCGCTGCGTGGCTACCTTTAATACGGCTCATATTCAGGAAGCCCGCATCACAACCGATAAGAGCACCGCCGGGGAAAACCAACTTAGGCAGGCATTGCAAACCACCGGCGGTAATGGCCCGTGCGCCATATGAGATACGCTTAGCTCCTTCAAAGAAACCGCGAATTGATGGATGGGTTTTAAATCGTTGAAATTCTTCGTAAGGCGAAAGATAGGGGTTTTCGTAGGCGAGTCCAACGACGTAACCAATCGCAACCTGGTTATTTTCCAGGTGATACATAAAAGAACCGCTGTACTGATCCATCATAGGCCAGCCTGTGGTATGGATGACGAGGCCAGCTTTATGCTGCTTAGGATCGATCTCCCAGAGTTCTTTGATACCTAAACCGTACGACTGTGGGTCTTTACCTTTATTCAGGTCGTATTTGGCCATGACTTGTTTGCCCAAATGGCCGCGTGCACCTTCTGCAAATAGAGTGTATTTCGCATGTAGCTCCATGCCAAGTTGAAATGCCGGCGATGCTTCGCCGTTACGATCGACGCCCATGTTGCCTGTCGCTACTCCTTTGACTGAACCATCCTCGTTATATAGCACCTCGGCGGCAGCAAATCCAGGGAAGACTTCAACGCCCAAGGCCTCGGCTTGCTGACCAAGCCAACGCGTCACATTAGCCAAAGAGACGATATAGTTGCCGTGGTTTTCAAAGCACGCCGGTAACATCCAATTTGGCGTTCTATACGCCTTTTTTTCAGTCAGGACCAGGACTCTATCTTCGGTCACTTCGGTATTGAGCGGCGCACCCATTTCTTTCCAATTGGGGAATAATTCTGCGAGTGCTTTCGGGTCCATCACAGCCCCTGACAGTATGTGCGCGCCAGGCTCGCCACCTTTTTCCAGAACCACGACAGATACTTCACGCCCGCTCTCAGCCGCTAGTTGCTTTAGTTTGATTGCGGCTGACAGACCCGCAGGGCCGCCGCCGACGATGACGACATCGTATTCCATCGCATCGCGCGGACCGTATTGTTCAATGAGACTTTGGGGCGTAGCGGTCATGGTGTTGATCTCTTTTCAAAATTTACGAACGAACGTGCTTATTTATAATGAGTATGTTATCTGTTGTGGCTATATTCTGCAAGCAAGGCATTTTTGAATAACATTTTTTAATGGAGTCGGAAAATGAAATAATTATCGCAGAGCCTTGTTCAAGATGCAGTATTTTCACACTCTTTGATGCGATAAGTACATAAAAATTAAGGATATTCACAATATATAAAACAGATTTTTTATGGCTATGTCATCATAGCTGCTCATTTAGAGTAGTACGATTATTCAAAAAATATTGTGGGGAAATCTGATGGGAATCGAAGTTAATTTTGAAGGCAAGATAGCACTTGTCACTGGCGCATCGAGTGGACTTGGTGCACGCTTCGCGAAAATTCTTGCACAAGCTGGGGCGCAGGTCGTATTGGCTTCTCGTCGTATCGACAGACTAAAAGAGCTGCGTGCCGAAATTGAAGCGGAAGGTGGTGCTGCACATGTGGTCGCTCTAGATGTAACCGATTATGCGAGCATCAAATCGGCCATCGCTCATGCGGAGACAGAGGCAGGTCCTATCGATATTTTGATTAATAATTCAGGCGTATCTACCACGCAAAGATTAGTCGATGTCACTCCAGAAGATTATGCCTATGTCATGGATACCAATCAGCGAGGTGCTTTTTTTGTGGCGCAAGAAACCGCAAAACGCATGATTGCCCGCTATAAAGGTGATCATAAAAAGCAACATCGTATTATCAACATTGCCTCGGTAGCTGGCCTGCGCGTACTTCCGCAAATTGGTATTTACAGCATCAGCAAGGCGGCCGTCATTCATATGACTAAGTCGATGGCAGTCGAGTGGGGTAAGTACGGTATTAATGTGAATGCGATTTGCCCGGGATACATTTCTACTGAAATCAATGCAGAACATTTTAAGAGTGAACAAGGGAAGAAATTGATCGAGATGTTGCCTAGGAAACGAGTAGGGGTTCCAGAAGATCTTGATGGACTATTGTTATTACTGGCAGCAGAAGAGTCACGCTTCTTAAATGGAACTATTGTGACGGCGGATGATGGAATGAGTGCGCAGTAATAGAGTGACTAAGTGAGTGACTAAGTGGGTGACTAAGCGGTAATTCTGAGTAACTTATTTACCAGTTCGCTGGAGGTTGAAGCGTTGAATTTGCGCATCAGTTTGGCTCTGTGCATTTCAACGGTTCTGGGACTTAAATTAATTTGCCTGGCAATGAGTTTGCTGGTTTTTCCATCGACTAACAAGGCGGCAATTTCTCGTTCACGCGGCGTTAGTTCTGCCGATACTGGACGTTTGGAGCTTAAATCTTCAAAAGTCCAGATGCCGGATGCATGCGGATCTTCCTTATTTAAACCGCGACCTGATACATGGCACCAAAAAAGCTCTTGATTGGCACGTTTCATAATGCGCTCGTCAGAATAAAGACCCTTTGAATTCATGATAGGCGTAATTCTGACACCCATCCTTTCAAATTCGTCTGGGGTAGGATAAAGAATCAGGAAAGATACGCCGATTAAATCTTCGCGCTGGTAACCGAACATGCGTGCGAGATCATCGTTACACGCGCGAATAGTGCGATTTTGCGAGACACACATACCAATCGGGGCGTGTTGGAAAATGGATTCAAAGTCGATGACGGGTGCAGCATTCATAATGTCCTTTGTGCTTCTTTTTGTTTGGGCTTAAGAGTTAGCTTGTTTTCTTGATTTATAGCATGCTTTACTCAACAAGACACTCTTCTTGGAGTGAATATAATCAAGTAGTTTTACGGTATTGCGCGCATTGACATGACATCATATGCTGTTTGGTAGAATAGAAATTGTGGCACTAATCAGGTGCAATTTAAATAGAATTTATTATAGATAAGGGACTTTATGGACAAGGTATATCCTGACGCGACATCAGCATTAGCAGGCATTGTAAAAGATGGGCAAACGATCGCAGTTGGCGGCTTTGGTTTATGTGGGATCCCTGAAGCTTTGATCGCAGCCTTGCGCGATTCTGGCGTACAAAATCTGACCGCGATTTCAAATAATGCTGGCGTTGATGGGTTTGGTTTAGGGCAGTTACTGACTACCAGACAAATTAAAAAAATGATCTCATCTTACGTTGGTGAGAATAAAGAATTTGAACGTCAATATCTGGCAGGTGAATTGCAGCTGGAGTTTACGCCACAAGGAACACTCGCCGAAAAATTGCGTGCCGGTGGTGCCGGTATTCCGGCATTTTTTACTAAGACTGGCGTCGGTACGATAGTCGCAGAGGGTAAAGAGATTCGTGAATTCGACGGCCATAACTATGTGATGGAGCGTTCGTTAGTTTCCGACGTTTCTTTGGTCAAAGCTTATAAGGCTGATAAAGCGGGAAATTTGGTTTATCGCAAAACTGCGCGAAACTTTAATCCAAATGTGGCGATGGCTGGCAAGATTACGATTGCAGAAGTTGAGGTTCTGGTTGAAATTGGTGAACTCGATCCCGATGAAATTCACACTCCGGGCATTTATGTGCAGCGTATAGTCGTCAACGCGCAACCAGAAAAACGCATAGAACAGCGCACTGTTCGGCCTTCATAATTCGCTAAAAAATACAGACAGGAAAACTAACATGGCATGGAATCGTGATGAAATGGCTGCGCGTGCGGCACAAGAATTGCAGGATGGCTTTTACGTCAATCTCGGTATCGGTTTGCCGACTATGGTCGCCAATTATGTGCCGAAGGGCATGGATGTCTGGTTGCAATCGGAAAATGGCTTACTTGGGATAGGGCCTTTTCCAACCGAGGCGGAAGTGGATGCCGATATGATTAATGCCGGCAAACAAACCGTAACAACCTTGCCGGGGTCGTCGATATTTAGTTCGGCAGATTCATTTGCGATGATACGCGGTGGAAAAATTAACCTGGCGATACTTGGGGCGATGCAAGTCAGCCAAACTGGCGACCTTGCCAACTGGATGATCCCGGGTAAGATGGTGAAGGGTATGGGCGGCGCAATGGATTTGGTTGCTGGCGTTGGCCGTGTCATCGTCTTGATGGAGCATGTTGCCAAAGGTGATGCGCACAAGATACTCAAGACTTGCAATCTGCCTTTGACTGGGGTTGGCGTGGTCAATCGCATTATTACAGACCTGGGTGTGATCGATGTGACACCGCAAGGCTTGAAGCTGATTGAACTTGCCAGCGGTGTCACTAAGGAAGAAATTATTGCCAAGACCGAGGCTGAATTGGATGTGAGTGCATTCGCATAAAATCATCTGATAAAAAAATGCGTATACAGCTTTGCTGTTATACGCATTTTTTTTACCGTTTTATCCGAAAAAGTTTTCCTCAAATAGCTATTTTTTTGGAAAAACCCCAACTGGCTTAACGTCGCCACAATCAGATGACAGCAATTTCCCTGTTGTTTCCGTATGGTGATTAACAGGGCGGTTGTGCGATGTCCCTTTGAAGTCGTAGGATGAGCGCACCGTATCGCTGCCGTTGAAGCTGCCTTTAACCGCTCCTATTCCTTTAAGTTCAGGGCCGTCGCAGATTAGGTCCATTGAATATTCATTGCCGTTTTGCACCACGTTCTTAGGAGTGCAATTGGAGTGGTTTTGGTGCATTGCGGTTGATGGGTCTTGTTCCGCCATTTCTTTACTGATACATACTTTTGTTTTCATTACGCCATCTTCCATCATTGGCATATTAATCCCCATTTTTTTCATTTGTTCCATTTGCTCTGGCGACATCTTTGGCATCGCTTTCATCGCGTCAGACTTTATGCTCATTTCCCAAAGACCCGGTTTCATTTTTCCCGCAGCATGCGCCGTATCAAGAAAAAACAGTCCGGATAGTAAAGTCAATAAATGGACGCTAATGATTTTAGACATGAAAATCTCCTTAAAGGATTTGGATAAGATCTTGGCTAAATATAGAACTAGTTGGGCGAAAACGAAAGGTTTTTCGCCCATTTTTTTCTTATTGCGCGACCCAGCCGCCATCCATATTCCATGCCACGCCGCGGATTTGATTTGCAGCATCGCTACAAAAGAATACTGCAAGAGCGCCAAGTTGTTCTGGTGTGACAAATTCACCCGATGGCTGTTTTTCGGCGAGCAAAGATTTCTTGGCTAATTCGTTGCTGACGCCATCTTTTTCGGCGCGTGCGTCGACTTGTTTTTGCACTAGTGGTGTCAAAACCCAACCTGGGCAAATCGCATTGCAAGTGATCCCTGTCGTTGCAGTTTCTAACGCGGTGGTTTTAGTGAAGCCGACCAGACCGTGTTTTGCCGCGACATAGGCAGATTTTTGCGCAGATGCAACTAAGCCGTGTACCGACGCAACATTGATGATGCGTCCCCAGTTTTTTGCTTTCATGCTTGGGAGTGCTAATCGCGTGGTGTGGAATGCGGAGCTGAGATTTATGGCGATGATCGCATCCCATTTTTCAACCGGAAAATCTTCAATATTTGCTACATGTTGAATGCCTGCGTTGTTGACGAGAATGTCGACGCCACCAAACTGCTGTACTGCTTCGGTCATCATTGTTGCGATTTGTTCCGGCTTGCTCATGTCCGCACCGTTGTAGGCAGTCTTCACGCCAAACTCTTGCGCAACAGACGCAGTAAGGGCATTTATTTCAGTAATATCGCCAAAGCCGTTAAATACGATATTCGCCCCCGCTGCCGCTAGTGATCTGGCGATACCTAAGCCGATTCCCGATGTGGATCCAGTGATTAATGCAGTCTTGTCTTTGAGTGGCTGAGTTGGCATCATGATTCCTGTAAAATTGTTATTTAAATAAAAAATTGATTTTAATAAATTCTTCAATGATTTTAATCCCAACGAACAGTAAAATGGCAGACTATCCACCACAGTAAAAATACTGGGGTAATTTGAAAATATGTTTTTGAGGTCGCCATCATGCAAGCCCAACGCAAAACTGTACAGTGTCTTTCCCCAGCTGGATTGCATCGTATGGCATATAAAGAATGGGGCGACCCAGGTAATAAAAATGTCTTGATCTGTGTCCATGGGGTTACACGTGTTTCGGATGATTTTGATGTATTGGCTTTAGCGCTGTCTGATCAGTATCGGATAATTTGCCCTGATGTCGTTGGGCGAGGGCGATCTGATTGGCTGCCAAATCCTCAGTTATATCAAATCCCACAATACGTCAGTGATATGGTGAGCTTGCTGGCGCGATTAGATGTAGAAACGGTTGATTGGCTCGGTACCTCGATGGGGGGGCTGATAGGAATGGGATTGGCCTCCATGTCCAAAAATCCGATTCGAAAATTGATATTGAATGACGTGGGACCCGCGTTGAATTTGAGCGCGATTGTGCGTATCGGCGAGTTTATTGGTCAGGACGTCCGGTTCGATACATTCGATGAAGCGGCCGCCTATATTCGCGAAGTATCGATTTCCTTCGGCCCGCATAGCGAAGCGCAATGGCACAAGCTGGCCAGTGACGTCTTAAAACAAAATAAGGACGGAAAGTGGATACGCCATTATGACTTGAGCCTATCGATACCTGTTAAGGCGATTACTCCAGAGTTGGCGGTGGCTGGAGAGGCTGCGATGTGGGCTGCTTATGACGCAGTCAAATGCCAAACCCTTTTGGTGCGTGGAATTGAATCTGATTTGCTTACCGTCGAAGCTGCACGGGAAATGACCAAGCGCGGTCCCTGTGCAACGCTAGTAGAAATCGCAGGGGTAGGGCATGCCCCCACATTTGTGCAACCAGAGCAGATAGCAATTGCAAGAAATTTCTTGTTGAACTAAAAAAATTACCTATTATTAATTGGAATGAAATGAGTATTCAACGATTTCATGTCGGTCAGCGTTTATCGGAGACCGCTATTTTCAACAAAACTATTTATCTGGCGGGACAAATTCCTGACGACATTAATCAGGATATTGTGGGGCAGACTACTGAAGTATTAGGGCATGTCGATCGCTTGCTGGCTGAGGCCGGCAGCGATAAATCTTGTATCCTAACGTGCCAAATTTTTCTTTCAGATATTCAGAATATTTCTGGAATGAATCAGGCCTGGGATCTGTGGGTTGCGGATGGTAATGCACCGCCACGTGCCACCGTACAGGCTTTGCTGGCAAACCCGTCTTGGTTGATAGAAGTTGTAGTCACGGCAGCGCAAAAATAATATGGTTTCCATCTCAACGATTGCCTCAGAATCGCCCTTGCTTGAAGGTTTGACAGCGGTCGAGTCTGAACGTGTGTTGCAAGCCTTGGAATTCGTTACACCTTTCTATGTCAATCGCAATGTCATTACGGAACAAAATGCACTGCAGTTCGTGATCGGCGTGGTATCTACCCTCGCAATGTTGAAGTCTGATGTGGACACTCGAATTGCAGGTCTTTTGTTTGAAATGCCTGAACTTAATCCGCTCGCTGCCGAGCAAATCGAGTCTCGTTTTGGCCAGGAAATTGCCGATCTGGTCTCAGGTATCCGTCGTCTCATGCGTTTGCGCGACGCTATGCTCACGCAGCATGACGTTGGTCGTGGCAAAGATGAAGCGGAGAAAACTGCAAGCCAGATGGAAACCTTGCGCAAGATGGTGTTGGCGATGGCGACCGATATGCGCGTCGTGTTAGTCAGATTGGCCTCGCGTGTCACAACTTTGCGTTACTTTGCCGATTGCAAGCGTGAGGATGGCGCCGTACAGCAGTATGCCAGTGAGACCATGGATTTATATGCCCCTTTAGCTAACCGCCTTGGCGTGTGGCAGCTGAAGTGGGAGTTGGAGGACCTTTCCTTTCGTTTTCTCGAGCCTGTTCAATATAAACGCATTGCAAAAATGCTGGAAGAAAAGCGCATAGAACGTGAGAGTTTCGTGGTCTCTGCGATCGCACGTCTCAAAGCCGAGCTCAAGGCCGTAGGTGTGGATGCCGATGTATCTGGCAGGCCTAAACATATCTACAGCATCTGGAAAAAAATGAAGGGCAAGGACGTCGATTTTGATGAGCTGTATGACGTTCGCGCATTTCGGGTCATCGTCGATGACATTAAAGATTGTTATACTGTACTTGGTATTTTAAATAATATCTGGACATCGATCCCAGAAGAGTTTGACGATTATATTTCACGTCCAAAACCGAACGGTTATAAATCCCTGCACACGGTGGTCGTGGTTGAAGATGGCCGACCACTTGAAGTACAAATTCGTACGCGTGAAATGCACCAATTTTCGGAGTACGGTGTTGCTGCTCATTGGCGCTACAAAGAAACTGGGGGGTCGAATTTTTCAGCACAAGAATACGACGAAAAAATTGCCTGGCTGAGACAATTGTTGGCGTGGAAAACGGAAGTGGCCGACGTTGTAGTTGGGCAGGAAGAATTGCAACGCGAATGGGTTGAGAAAATCAAAGCGGCATCATTAGATGACCGTATTTATGTGTTAACACCGCAGGCAAGGGTAATCGAATTGCCAAATGGTTCTACTCCCGTTGATTTCGCCTACCAGTTGCATACCGACGTTGGCCATCGATGCCGCGGAGCCCGTGTTGATAACATCATGGTGCCATTGAATACCGCACTAAAAAATGGCCAAACGGTAGAGATCATTACACTCAAGAGTGGCTCTAGTCAGACTGGACCTTCACGTGATTGGCTAGGCTCTGAGTATTCAGCGAGTTCACGTACGCGCAGCAAAATCCGCGCATGGTTCAATGTCATAGATCAGCAGGAGACCTTGTCCAATGGGCGTACCTTGGTTGAGAAAACCTTGCAAAGGGAAGGCAAGACGGCAGTCAATCTTGAAGACTTGGCGCGTAAGTTGGGGTTCGTAAACGTTGATGATTTATTTTTATCAGTAGGCAAAGAAGAGTTTAGTCTGCGACAGATCGAAAATGTGTTACGTGAGAATGTTGACTCCATTGAGCCTGATGAAATAACGATCACCAATAAGAGCCGCGCTTCGAGTGTCACCCAGGGTGCGAAATCAGGTGTCTTGGTAGTCGGAACGGATGGCTTGATGACGCAATTGGCACGATGCTGTAAGCCTGCGCCTCCAGATGAAATCGTCGGTTTTGTCACGCGCGGAAAAGGCGTGTCCATCCATCGGTTAAGCTGCAAAAATTTTTCCGAGATGCGCAACAAGGCGCCTGAGCGCGTGATTCAAACCACTTGGGGGGAGCATGGAAAAGAGACAGTATATCCGGTGGATATTTTTGTCTTGGCGCAAGATAGGCAGGGATTATTGCGCGATATTTCTGAGGTTTTTTCTCGTGAAAAAATTAACGTCATCGGCGTGAATACACAAAGTGCCAAGTCGCAAGCGCGTATGTCTTTTACTGCTGAGATAGGTGGTACGGCGCAGCTTCAAAAAGCCTTGGCAATCATACGGGAGGTCAGTGGAGTTCAGGAAGTCCGCAGGCAATAAACTGTTCAATATGTATTGTTGTTAAAGTTTGTCGCCTGTGATTGTTAGATCAGCTCTTTAAATGGCTTGGTTGAGTTCTTCATAATCGTCCATTTCGGACACTTCAGGTTGCAAGGTGATGTGATCAATTTTATGTTTCGTGAGGAGCATAATTTTGACGCTTTCCATGATGCGTGGCCACGCCGTGAGGTCATCGATTTCCAGATGACCAATGAGTGCTGGTTGACCAGGTGACATTTCCCATATATGCAAATCATGCACGGATAACACACCTTCCGTCGCTTCTAAATCATCACCAATTTGTAGATAGTCAATGTGATGTGGAACGCCTTCCATCAAGAAATGGTAGGCCGCCGTAAGGACCCCGAAAGTCGATTTTAAAATTAACAGGGATACAAAAATTGATAGGATAGGATCGATTTTCATCCATCCGGTATAGTAAATCACCGCACCAGAAACAATAGCAGCGACAGATCCGAGTAGATCTCCCATCACGTGTACTAACGCAGCTTTTGTATTGAGACTTTCTTTGTCATGCGATAGCACCCAGGCGACAATAATATTAATTGCCAATCCTATGCTGGCGACAAGCATGACTGTCGCTCCTTGTACAGTTTGTGGGTGCGATAGACGTTGCACTGCTTCAAACACGATCCAGGCAACGACCGCTAGCATGACCAGGCCATTGACGAATGCTGCCAAGGCTTCAGCTCTACCAAATCCAAATGAATTTTTTGCAGTCGGCGGACGTTTTGCGATGAGCTGTGCAAGCAAGGCTAAACCCAGAGCCGCGGCGTCAGTGACCATATGTCCTGCATCAGAGATAAGGGCTAGTGAGTTCGACCAAAAGCCAAATATGACTTCGATTCCGGCAAAACTGAGCGTTAATCCAAGTGCCCAGGCAAGGATTTTCTGGCTGCGGTTTTCAAAATAATGGACATGCACCGCATCACCGTGTCTATGGGCGTGCAAGTGCGTACTTTTGTCGGTGCGAATATTTTCTGGCATGATTTTGCAAAAACTTATGTTGCTCAATGCAAAAGCTGCACTGAGATTTTTGTTAGTGTAGTGGATAAGTGAAAAACAGTGATAAAACCCACACTTTGAATCAGTCTATTTTTTCACCCCCTCGCGATAATTTTTGGCGAAAGTTGGCGCGCGATAAAAGAAAACAGCGAAAAATCCTTTACCTGCTGCGTGATATTTGCTATAGTCTCGGCTCTTCGGGCGGTTAGTTCAGCTGGTTAGAATACTTGGTCGACATCCAAGGGGTCGCAGATTCGAATTCTGCACCGCCCACCAGATTTTCAAGCAGTAAAGAAATTAGTGCTGCAAAAATTAGCAATACATAGGTACTTAAATTAAGAGCGAGAAAGGCATCATGGTTATGACACCGCGAACTACGATCACATTCCTTTGTGAGCGACGCTAGTCGAGGTGTTTTTTCGTCTTTAGGTATGAGTGAAAAACGCGGCTAGTCCGCGTTTTTTTTCGTCTGCATTTTTTATTCTGTTTTTTTAGTTTCGATTCTTCCTTTTTTTGGAGATAAAGATGATTTCAATTCGTTTGCCTGATGGTTCGCAAAGACAATTTGAAGCGGCAGTCACTGTTGCGCAAGTTGCGGCGAGTATTGGTGCCGGTTTAGCTAAGGCAGCTTTGGCGGGTAAGGTTGACGGTAAAGTGGTCGATACCTCTTATTTGATTGAGTGTGATGTTGATTTGGCTATTATTACCGATAAGGATGCCGAAGGCCTGGATGTGATTCGCCACTCCACCGCTCATTTATTGGCTTACGCGGTTAAGGAATTATTTCCAGATGCTCAGGTGACTATCGGCCCTGTGATTGAAAACGGCTTTTATTACGATTTCTCATATAAGCGTCCTTTTACGCCAGAAGATTTGGTCGTGATCGAAAAGAAAATGGCGGAATTGGCGAAAAAAGACGAGATAGTCACACGCAAGGTCTTGCCGCGCGATGAGGCGGTTGCTTATTTTAAATCGATCAATGAGGCATATAAGGCTGAGATTATTTCTTCGATTCCTGCGGATCAAGATGTTTCTTTATACACAGAGGGAACTTTCACTGATTTATGTCGTGGCCCTCACGTGCCTTCGACCGGTAAGCTTAAAGTTTTCAAATTGATGAAATTGGCTGGCGCTTACTGGCGCGGTGATTCCAAGAATGAAATGTTGCAGCGTATCTATGGCACTGCATTCGCGAAAAAGGAAGATCTCGAACAGCATTTGTTTATGCTGGAAGAGGCAGAAAAGCGCGATCACCGTAAGCTCGGAAAATCTTTAGATTTATTTCACTTCCAAGACGAGGCGCCAGGATTGGTGTTTTGGCATCCAAAAGGATGGACGATCTGGCAGCAAGTCGAGCAATATATGCGCAAGGTTTACCAGGATTGTGGTTATCAAGAAGTGAAAGCGCCGCAAATTTTGGATCGCACTTTGTGGGAAAAAACGGGGCATTGGGAAAATTATCGTGAAAACATGTTCAGCACAGAGTCTGAAAGTCGTAACTACGCCTTGAAGCCGATGAATTGCCCGGGACACGTGCAAATTTTTAATGCGAATATGCGCAGCTATCGTGAATTGCCTTTGCGTTACGGCGAGTTTGGCCAATGTCATCGCAATGAACCTTCTGGTGCCTTGCATGGCATTATGCGGGTACGTGGTTTTACTCAGGATGATGGTCATATTTTCTGTACTGAGGACCAGATTCAAGACGAGGTAATGGCGTTTCATCCACAAGCTATGAAGGTCTACGATGACTTTGGCTTTGAAAATATCGCGATTAAGTTGGCGTTACGCCCAGATAACCGCATCGGCTCCGATGAAACTTGGGACAAAGCGGAAGAGACTTTGCGCTCCGCTTTGCGTAACTGTGGCATGGCTTGGGAAGAATTGCCTGGTGAGGGTGCTTTTTATGGTCCGAAAATCGAATACCACTTGAAGGATAGCTTGGGCCGCCCTTGGCAAGTTGGCACTATGCAGGTCGATTTCTCTATGCCAGGTCGCTTGAGTGCTGAATATGTATCGGACGACAATTCACGCAAAATACCGGTCATGCTACATAGAGCGATTGTTGGCTCTATGGAAAGATTTATTGGTATTTTGATTGAAAATCATGCGGGTGCCTTGCCATTATGGCTAGCTCCAGTACAGATTGCAGTGCTTAATATCTCTGAGTCGCAGGCTGAATATACTAAAACTGTAGCGGAAAACCTGAAGAAACAAGGGTTTAGAGTGCATACAGATTTGCGTAATGAGAAAATAACCTATAAAATACGCGAGCATTCGATGCAGAAATTGCCCTATATCGTTGTTATCGGCGATAAAGAGAGGGATGCAAACACAGTGGCTGTGCGTACGCGTGGCAATCTGGACTTGGGTGTAATGACTCAAGAAGTTCTGTTAGAGCGTCTACATAATGACGTTGCGAGCAAGCTCTAACCAGATACGCCAAAGCGAATGAGCACGGCCAATTTATTTATTTTTCGAAGGAAACTACAATAGCTACCGACAAGTCACATCGCATCAACGGTGAAATTACAGCGCTAGAAGTGCGCTTATCTGGCGTTGAAAATGAGCCTTTGGGCATCGTTAAATTGAGTGAGGCTCTTCGTTTATCCGAAGAGGCTAGCGTTGATCTGGTGGAAATCGCACCGACTGCGCAGCCACCAGTTTGCCGTTTGATGGATTATGGCAAGTTCAAATACCAAGAGCAGAAGAAGGCGCATGAAGCCAAGCTGAAGCAAAAAGTGATCTTGGTCAAAGAAGTTAAGTTTCGCCCTGGTACAGATGACGGTGATTACAACATTAAGTTGCGTAATTTGACCAAGTTTTTGGACGATGGCGATAAGACAAAAATTACTTTGCGTTTCCGTGGTCGTGAAATGGCGCATCAGGAA
>JAZJYB010000286.1:0-11514 GCA_040390685.1 Pseudomonadota bacterium
AATTTCAACAAATTGATATGGGGAATAGCCCTGATCGGTTGTGGCTCTCTCGCCCTACGCGATACACGCAAGTGCGCATTCTGTCCGCGACGTACACTGCCTCGCAACAGGTTCTGTGCTGAACATAGCCAGGCGGATACAAGTGTGTTGGGTCGAACTCGATCCAGACAGGCAGCGAACTACCGGATCGGAAAGACGGCTTGCGCAATCGCAAAAAAATTGGGACTGGTCGACGGCCCAGAGGCGCTCGTATACGGTTTCCAGATAGGTATCCGTGAAGAGCCAGTCGACAACCCAAGGACTAGTGTCGGTCACGCCAATCAAGTAGCAGAGATCATGCTCCCAGCTTACTTTACTTGGGATAGTCAGGCACATTGGACACTACGAGAGGCACTTAAAAAATCTCCGAGCGTTCAGGAATTATTAGGTGGAACACGAATTTTTGACTCCACCTATATTGACATGGTGGATGCCATTCGAGAAAAGTTGAATCTCTTTGACTCCGATGAAGGAACGCTGCCTTATGCCGTGCGCGGGTTTGAGAAGTGGTTGGAATGTGAGGCACAAGCGCAGCCTGGCGTACGGGGCGCGGGTAGTCTTGCGTCAAAGCGCGTAAAAAAGGCCCTTGCGATGGCAAAGCGAGGTAAAAGCCGGGCAGAAATAACCGAAGCGCTTGGAGTCGGAAGGTCTACCATAACACTCTGGGCGAAGAAAGATTTTCGCCTATCGGCTGCTCTTAAGCGCAAAACCTAAGGTAACTAAGTTGAATCCAATATTTGCACAAAAAAAATTTTCTTTTGCCCGCTGAATTAATTGTACTAGCTCAGACTTGACCCGACACACGACGTCCGACTGATGACCGTCAGCATCCGCACCTCTGAGTCGCCATTCAATGAGTTGATTTGCGGTGGCTTTGAAATCCGGCCTTCGGTTTCTATCGTCGTTTTCCTTGTTGTAGGACGGAGCCAGTGCAGACCAAATACAGCTCCTGTAGCCCAGCAATGGAGTCGTTGAGTTCTCTTAGACCGTAATCGATCAAGCCTTCGTAGTAGCTCTCGGGCGTCGAAGGAAAATGTTTTTCAGGACCGTGGACCAGCGACTGATACACATGATCCGCCTCGGACAAGCCATCAAGCGCAATCTCGCACTTCGAATAGAAGCCCTCATCTAATCCTGCGATCTCCACTAAATACTTCAGGAAAGTATCCCTTTGGATGCCGACTAACACTCCTCCAAGGCCGGAACCACTGTGGTCTGTGATCATATATACGTAACCGCCAGCTGTGCTCTTTGATAGCGAAAGACGAGCAGCGTCCTCGGTGACGCCAGACTCCTGCATTTCCGTCAGGGTATCGCGCAGGCAGCCTATGGCAGAGTAATTAAGTTGACATTCCCGCGCCAAAACCTTTTTCAGTGCTTGAACCTTCCGAGCATCAGCCGCCCTACGGCGCCGTCCTTCAAGATACTCCTTCACCAAGAAGATTAGGATCGCGACTAACGCAGTAGCCGGAAACAATTGATAGAAGCTAGGGAGGCCAGCTAGAGCGTCGCTTAAATATTTCATGGTGGCATTAGTATACACGCACAATCATCTCGCGAGCTGTAGTGTTTCGAGGACGCGGTTCGGCACCGTCCGCTAATGCCAGAATCGGACAGACCAGAAACGACGCAAAGTTAGTCCCACGTGGGCATTGGAACGTCCGAATGCTTGTAACGCAATTGAGCGAGCTCTTGCACAGTGGCTTCCAAGGCAACCGGCAAGTTATGCATGTGTTTTACATTTAACTTGGCGTGTTCGTCTTTAACTACCCAAGCGACATAGAAGGTATCCTCCAAAGTTCCTGAAACTTTTAAATCAAAGTGTGGGTCGCCTGGATCAAGGTCCATTAAACGACAAACGACTTCATGTGCAGGAACCGCATGTTCCAAAATTACAGGCTCCAACTTGGCTTTGATCCTTGCTTTTCCCCTGATTTTGCTTCCAGCCTTGGCAAGGCGAGCTCGAGGTGTTGCCGGTACATTGATGCTCCGCTCCTTAATGATTATTTCGTGATAAGTCCTTATCAACGGATTAATGGTTAACTGACAATCGTTTGGCGTGCCTTTGCAATCATGGAAGCACCGCAATGCAGAGCAAATTTGATGAAAGATACCCGCCGAAGTGAGGCCCTCCCGGGCTTTTCCATTCACTCGTTCTACTTTTCGCATTTCTAGGTGATCCCTTTTTTCATTGCCATCGAACATGGATATTAATCGCTAACCCTGAGGTACTTCAAGGTCAGGTACGGGGTTCTTGCGCCGTCGGATACGGTGCCGCTCGGCAACAACCCAACTTGACCAATTTTTACGGACCCAACGTCGTAAGAAGCGCCATTTTCGTCTACAACGGACAAATAGAATTGGGTGCGATATTTGCTCCAATCATCCTAATAATCGACGTGTAGAAAGCACTGGGGTCCTAGCAACTTGGGGGCCGAACGCCTTTTTGCACAATTTGAAAGAACATAAAAGTATTGGATAGAATTAGTCATTTTTTGACGTTGTTGCGCCAGCTGTAAGACTCGTGCGTTAAAGAATTTAAGATTCAACGGCAGGCTCCCGAATTTCACTATAAAACCGGAGATATTGCCGTCAAGATATACAGTCATACATATGTTAAGCAATGTTGATTCGATTGCCACGAAAGTCATGAAGACATTGTGATTTGCCGATTAGATAATTTCCTTTTTTGCACCATGTCATGGGCGCTGCCAATAAATAGTAATAAAATGTAACACGAAACGGGTTCAATGCATTTACACTATCAGTGTTAATACAAAATAAACACAGTGGCATAGCGGATACTCATGGGACGCCCATTTAAAGAAGAAATAGCACATTTACCCATATCCATTGAATGGGCAAGTGGCTTAGACGTTGCCGCCTTAAAAAGAGCCGTCGAGTCAGCCGCCGGCCATAACCTGTTGATTGTAGGATCAGGCGGATCTTCAACTGCGGCCGCGTTTATGGCGACCTTGCACGAGCGCCGCTTTGGTGATGTGTCCAAATCACTCACGCCTCTCGAATACACACTATCGGCGGCGGCGCTTAAAAATTCGTTTAGCGTCATGCTGTCCGCCGAAGGAAAGAACAAGGACATCCTGGCAGCCGCTTCCTTGTTGGCAGAGGAAGGCCTAAAGGGAATCGCACTTACCCTAACCAAAACGAACCCGTTGGCAACTCAATCTGCCTGCAATGGATCGCCGACCACGTTTTCTTTCGACATGCCCTGGATAAAAGACGGGTATCTCGCGACAAACAGCCTGATCGCGATGATGGTGCTTATCGCGCGAGCCTACGCATTGGACGACCCACGCCTAAAGGCCGATCTTCAGCTTTTAGACGCTACCTGGCTACAACAGCGCCAGCGAAGCTATGCCGAATCTGCAATATGGCGACAATTTGTGGCAAACCAGCCAGTTATTGTCCTTTACGGCGAACATGGCAAAGCAACAGCGATTGATATTGAATCGAAAATGGCAGAATCAGCATTGGCGTTCTGCCAGCCGGTCGACTACCGGCAATTCGCCCACGGTCGCCACCTACAATTGGGGGCAAGCGGCGCAGCACCACTCGTATTGGCTCTGATTTCACCTCTAGATGCAACCTTAGCGGAAGCGACACTCGGCCTTTTTCCTGAAACAATCGTTGTTCATAAGCTGATATTGCCGTCCGATCCTGTCCTGGCTGAAATTGTGGGGGTTATCGAAGCCATTCTTTTGACCGATGCCGTTGCAATAGGGAGGCGCGTCGACCCAGGCCGCCCAGATGTTCCCAGATTTGGTCGCGAGATCCATGCCTTGGATTTCACCAACCTCAAAGAGCCAAGAACTAAGCGAGTGCCTGCAATACTGCGCCGGAAACTGCCCTGGATCCAAAGAGCATCAGATATCCCGTTGTCACTGTTTCAGTCCTCCCGACAGTTCATTCAAGACCTAGAGGCCGCAAAATTCAAAGGCCTGGTATGTGACTTCGATGGAACGTATTGCGATACAAACCGGCGATATGAAGGTCTGGACTCTTCACTAATCCCTCATATCGAGCGCCTGTTGTCGGCTGGTATCGTCATCGGATTTGCTACAGGGCGAGGCGACTCTTTACAAACTGACCTTCGAGAAAAAATCAGCGAGCGATACTGGCCTCGCATTTTGATCGGTTACTACAGCGGCTCAAACATCCAGACACTCGACCAGAATTTTGTGCCTCCGGAGCCAGATGAAAGGTTTGCAGCCTTAAAGCAATGGCTACGGTCTGTCGGTTTTGTCACCAATGAAAAAGCACTCCGGGCAAACGCGGGGCAGCTGGGCCTGGGATGCGAAAGTGCCCAGATCAAGGCCCACGCTCTATCCGCCATCCATCATTGGCTCGGTGTAGCCCAACTCCATGGGTGGCGCGCGTATGCTTCTGGTCATTCCATTGATGTCATCACCGAGCATGCCGGCAAGGTTAAAGTCGTTGGCGCCGTGGCACAGCTCGCAGCTTGTGATGCACAACTGGAGATATTGCGCATTGGTGACTCAGGGCAATTTGACGGCAACGATTTTGAATTGCTCAATACAGGTTTTGGACTAAGCGTCGCTTCAACATCCCCTCTGCCTGACGTCGGCTGGAATCTTTTGCCAACTGGAAAAAGCAACTCTGCCGGCACCTTGCATTATCTCGCCGCGCTTGAAGTAGACAGTGGCAGTGCCAAGTTTAATAGCGGTTTTTTTAAGGAAATTCAATCGGAGTTGGATGGCTACTAGCCGGAAAGTAGAGTTGAAATTTGAAATTACAGCTTGCAATGAGGATGCTTGCCGACCTGATGGAATGGGAAGACGACCGGGTTACCGCCGAATTACCCTGGCTCCGATTGATGGTGAATTACAAATATGATCACTACCAAGGGTATAGTCCTGGATCCAGATTTTGTGTCAACCTGATTTACTGGCTTAGCCAATTTCTTACGCTGAAAGAGCGAGATACAGCCTTCCGTCTAGTTCGGAAAAAGCTGATCTATATTAATCCCCGCGAAATGCTGCACCTAGTCGGTCTTTCGATGCCGGAAATAAAACGGGCGATGCGCAGAAAAGTGGGGGGCGATTTGTCATTACGGATGCACCAGACATGGGGCGATAAAAATGCCCAGTCTCGCCTTGAGCAGATATATGAGCGTACGCTTTATGTCGGACTCAGCGATGGCGCAAAAATCGATTCCTTTCGCCGCTATAACGAAGGTTTTGTGTCCAACGAGCAAATCGTCGCCTCTGCCGAGATTTCAGAAAGTAAATGGAAAGGCCTTCTTAAGGATTTGAGAAAAAGACTCGACAAAAGAGGATGGGCCAATGTGGAAGCCAAATTCGAACGGGTATGTCTTATTGACGATTTTACGGCCTCAGGTTCCACATTGATCAGGCAAACACCTGATCTTGTTTGGTCTGGTAAGATTCCGCGTTTTTGCGAGCAACCATTTACCGAAGAAAACCATCCGCTGACAGATGGCTGCGTTATCCATGCCCATCACTATATAGCGACCACAAAGGCCAAAGAAACAGTAGAAAACGCAATTAACCGGTTTTCTGCCACAAGCTCTTACGCGTTCGAACTCACTTTTTCGACCGTCCTTGAATCCAGCATCGTTATCGATGATTCTTTTGAAGATTCTCACCTGGTCGAATTACTCAAACGGTGCTATGACAAAGGTATCGAGGACGAACATACCGGAGAAGACATCTGGTATGGATATAAGCAATGCGGCCTGCCACTGGTTCTCGACCACAATGCCCCGAACAATTCGGTCGCGCTGATATGGGCTGCCACCAACCCAGAAAAATTGAAGGGCGTAGAAATGCACCCATTATTCCCCCGAATTAAACGGCACTCTGAATATGGACAATCCATTTAAAAAAAGGGCGACAGAGTTCATTGATGAGCCTGCCGCGCTGCTTTCCTTAATAAGCCACGAACCTCTCAAGATTTTTTTTGATGAAAATGAGGATGAACCGCTGTTCGAAAAATTGGTCACCATCGTCGGTACACCTGGCAGCGGCAAGACAACTATTGCACGTCTGATTGAACTCGACACGTTGATGACCTTGATCCGATCCAGCGGCGACAGCGAAGTGAAGAACCTCATCACCACCCTCAACAAGGCAAACATTCTGCATGACTTACAACCGAAGATTCTTGCTTTTCGTATTCCAGTCGGATCCAATTTGCGCGACATATGGGAGCTTCCCTATACCTCGGCAGTGCGATCTGCCCTGCTACGTTCGTTCCTACAAGCGAAGGCGGTGCTCGGATGGCTGCGGAAACTGGAACAGGAAGAAGTCGAACTAAGCTCGATCACAATTGATATCCGGGAGAATAAAGAAACCGAGGCAAAGATCATCCATGCGCATGACGCTGTAGAACTCCGCAATCATGCCCGCGCTGTGGAAGAGCAGATTTTTCGCATCATAACAGCATTGGTCCCGCCCCCTGAAGACAAGCTGCCAACAATGACCAGCAATTTAGGTTACAACGCCTTCGACGTCATTGAAACCATTTCTGCTCCTCTTTTTAGCAATAAGGCGCCGATCAAGTTAATTCCATTATTCATATTGGATGATGCCCACGAATTACATCCGGATCAATTTGGCGACCTCAACGACTGGCTGCGGAACAGAGAGCTTAAATTAGCCCGATGGCTGATGACGCGCGTTGACGCCCTCAGTACCGAAAAATTCCGTGCAGCGCTGAGTGAGGCCCAATCGGAGGAAAAACCCGGCACGACTAAGGGAAGAGACGAAATAATGGCACTCTTGCAGCGCACCGGCGGCAAAAGCGCCTTTAAAAAAATTGCCAATGATATTTCTCGTCGCTACATTGCGCAAATGTCGGCGTTCAGGCACAAGCCGGGCACGACACTGGAAACGTTTCTAGACGCGCCGCCGCAAATGATCGCAGACCGGTATATCAAGGAAATTAGTGGGTCGATCGACGAACTCATCGAAGAGAACAAGTTTACGGCCGTACAAATTGCGACCGTGAAAAATTCAATCCCGAACAAAGTGACCGAAGACGAGCGTTTGGCACTGACTCGTATTCTATTGCACCGCGAGAAACGGCGAACGCCGCAAACCGAATTGTTCGCAGTGGAAACTGACGACGAAGATCTGGAATCCGAACAAGACTTGTTCAATGTTAAACCGTCGCTGATTACCGGCGCAGGTATTCAATTGCTGCATGAATACGGTCGCCCCTTCTATTTTGGACTGGACCGTTTGAGCGACGCCAGTGACGATAACATCGAGCAATTTATCAACCTTGCCGGCGCGCTGGTCGATGAGATCGAAACGAAGGTACTGAGAGGCAAAACCGGTAAATTGGCGCACCTGGACGCACGTACCCAGCATCAAGCGCTGACTGAGAGGGCCCTCAAAACAATTGATGAATGGGATTTTCCTCGCAGTCATTCAGTAAAAAAAATGATCGCATTTATAGCCAAGAAGTGTATTGAGAAAACGCGCGCGCCAAACGCTCCGCTGGATGACGGGGCTAACGCATTTGGCGTACCGCAGGCAGAGATGGAGCTGCTCAAGACTCGGTACACCGTGTTAGGTCAGGTACTACACTATGCGCTTGCCTATAACGCGATCTCGCTCCGGGAAAAATACAATTGCAAACGCAAGGAATGGTGCGTTATCAGATTGGGCGGTTTGCCTATCATCGAGCACAAGCTGACCTTCAGCAAAGGGGGATTCTGTGAGGGCCATTTGTCCGACTTAGCCGAAAGTATTGCCGAATGAAGCGATTTTCCGCAAAGCACTGTGTCAACAATCGTAACGGCGACGTGGTCGAGTTTGTGAATGACCATCTCGCTCAATCGGAAAAGCTCCTGTTTATCGGGACCGTTGGCATCGACGCTAACAGTTTGTTCTATCCAAGGTTGCTTGCGCAGGCAAAGAACGTCACCTTTAAATTTATCATCGAAAGGCGGCCCGCGGTTGCCCCCGGCCTGCGTGCGCTGGGTGAACTCCATCGGCAAGAGCTAGCCCGCCAGATCGCCACCGAAAGATGCGAATTTACCGAAGTAGAGATTATTACCGCTGATGGTGCAACGGTCGCAGGACGGAATGCCACGAAAGTCGCCGATTCCTGGCTGCGCGATCAATATAAAGATGTCGTGATTGATACTACCGGCATGTCGCGTGGAACCTGCTTTCCACTCGTCCGTCAGGCGCTCGAGCTCAGTCAGTACACCGGTGCAAATATTCATTTGCTGATCGCATCGGGAGATGAGCCGCTGGTCAAACTTGATGCAGAATCCAACGGGCAGGCCGACTGGATGCACGGCTTTCAAGAAGCCATGGGCATGGATCAGATGAGCGACGCCTTGAAGCTCTGGGTGCCGCAGTTGACCGAGAATTCAAGCGCGCAAATGAGTACTATGTTTTCCAGCTTGATGCCATTGGCTGAAGTCTGCCCAATCGTTCCGTTCCCATCAGCAAAGCCGCGCCGGGGTGACGAATTGCTATTAGAATATTTTGATGCGTTTGAGTCCGAATGGGATGCCAGTGCGCAAAATGTCATTTATGCGCACGAAGCAGATCCGCTGGATGTGTACCGCTCCATCAGCCGTATGCACGAGGCACGTAAAAAAGTGTTCCCTGGTCAAGAACAGTCTGTCACGGTGTTGTCGCCTGCAGGATGGCGAATAGGGAGTCTTGGAATGTTGCTCGCAGCACTCGATCTGGGGCTCCCCGTACTGTATGTGGAGACCATAGGTTATACTACCAAATCTGTGATTCCGCAGAGTGTTGCAATTTCTACCCCAACTACGCAGTGGCACATATGGCTTGCTGGAGCTGCCTACGATGAACCCTTGGCCTGAATCTGAATTTCCTCAAGTATCCGCCCGACGTCGCGTCGTAGGCACGGGTCTGATAGCGCTCGACGTATTGCTGAACGAGGACAAATCCACAGTTTCCTCGGCACTTGGCGGATCCGCAGGCAATGTGCTTGCGATTTTGGCCCATCTGGGTTGGAGCAGCGTTCCGGTAGCAAAGGTAGGAATGGATACTGCGGCGGAACATATCCGAAGGGAATTCGAAGAACTCCAGGCCGATGTCCGTTTTCTAGTAGGCGAGGATCATTCTTGCACGCCCATCGTATTCCAATTGCCTGGCGACGGTGACAAGACGCATCAGTTCAGTTTTGCGTGTCCGCATTGCGGCCGCAAACGTCATTTTTCCTATTCTTCTGATGACCGGCTTGGTGCACCGCTTCTGTCGGAGATACAAAATTCAGACGTCTATTTCTTCGATCGGGTTACATCTTTGTCGTTGAAACTCGCCGAGGATTATCGAAGCAGGGGCGCATTGGTTGTGTTTGAACCTTCGTCAATGGGTAACGATCTGGAAGGCTTCGAACGAGCGATACAGGCTGCACATGTGATCAAATATGCCGATGACCGGATTACCGATCTGCAAGCGTTCGACCTCAGTAATGTGACAATTGAAGTTCAGACGCTGGGCAAAGAAGGATTAAAATTCCGCTCTCCTTCTTCTGACAACAGGTGGATGTCTCTTTCTCCCTACGCTGCGCCATATGTGGCGGACACGTCCGGCGCTGGAGACTGGTGCACTGCCGGCATGTTGTACTCGTTATTCGAAAATGCACATGGACGTTCGGTGGACGAGCTCTTGAACGCTGACCTGGGCGACGCGCTTCGCTTTGGCCAGGCACTCGCTACCTTAAATTGCCGGTACACAGGCGCGCGCGGTATGGCACAGCGACAACCCGCCTATCAGATAGTTGAAATGGCTTCGGCGCTACAAAGCTCAAGCTTGACTTATGCCATTCAAGAAGAACATCTTGCCCGCGGATGGCCCTCAGTTGAAAAGCATCGCTTTTCAACTGAGGAGCGAGTTCATTCCACCTTGAACAGATTATGCTGCGACGGACTCGCGCTCTGATTTCTTACGAGTCGCCTTTTTCTTAGGCATTTCTGCTTTTTGAGTCCTCAATTCGTCCCTTACTTCCATCAGCAGTTTGCCAAGCATATTTTTACCTACGCCGTTGACCTCGCCCCACAAGCGATTGACAGCGTTGTCGACCGTGGCACTTTCGACCAAGCGCGAATTACCCGTAGAAAGCAGAAGCTCGTTTAAATCTTCGTGCTGAGTGAATTTTGCCAACAATACATTTTTCATTCGGTCGAACTTCACTTTGGACCAATCCGGACTGACATCCCATACGTATAGTCCGTGCGCAGCCATGGCCAATAAGGCTGGAGATGGCGCCGCCATCAGCCACTCGCGTACCGCCGGCTTGCGCGCTTTACCCGCTTGATACGCATGCTCCGAGGTCGCAAACTCTACGCCCTCGAAAACTATCGCGCGCCGGTATAAATTGCTGAATACGCCATAGGGCTTTTCACTAGCTCTATAAAAAAGAATTTCATCCACTTGACTCTCCTTAGGCATCGTTTTGACCATTTGCCGGACCTTGACCTTGCGTTGAATAAATACTACTTAAATGTGAACTTCTCTCGTGGCGCCAGTTGTCGACAATCTTCAACACGTCCTCATTTGGCAACATTGAAAGCATTAACAGAATCGCTTCCATGGCCACGGGCGTGGCTCCGCCATCGCGCATCCATTCAGAAAAAGTACGCTTGGAAACACCCACTAATGTAGCCATGTCCGCGTGCGTCAGCCGTCGATTTTGAACCCGCTGCAGACCGAACACCACCATATTCAGTGTTTCTTGAATTTGAGTATGATTTTTTTGCACCATAGATGCAGAAAATTGTACTTCTAATTCTCATTAAAGTATATATGCTTTCTTAGAAGTGCAAGCCTTTTTGATAATTATACTGTATATGCATACAGTATAATTATCAAGAAATTGAAAACGACACTCTGAAAAATAAATTGCCTCTCACAGACCTGTAGGTCTGGGAGAGACAATTGTGATCCTGGATAGGAGAAGGTTGAAGTAAGGAAGAAGGTCGAAAGTGGAGGACCAGGTTTGCCTAGGTGGGGAACAGGCCTAATAGCGATCGATCCGCAGTTGATAGTTTGTGTTTTGGTTTTATGAAGGGATTTCGTCTTGCCTTATCAGACGCGTCACAATGCTTAAAGCTGTTGGTCGTCAACCTCCAGAGGCTTACCAAGTCTTTTTAGAAATTTTTTGCATCGAGCCCAGTTGTCCATAATGGCGCCGATAGAAAAATACCTCCAGAACGTACAAACAAATTACGCTGTTCTGAAATCAAACAGCGTACCGATCTTTAAATTTAATTGATGATTCCCACTGCATGCAGTGACGTTAAATTAAAACCGCTCATATTTAGTGCCTACTGCCAAAAACCCCAATCTCAACTTCCGTGGCAGAAATCTCACTTTCTGTGGCAGAAATCTCACCTTCTGTGGCACTTTACGGCGCGACTGAAATTTCAGATTGCCATACTCACGAAAACTGCGAAAAATCCGGCTTGCGTTTCTGGAA
>JAZJYB010000287.1:0-10632 GCA_040390685.1 Pseudomonadota bacterium
GCCGCTGGCGAGCTCAACTTGATACGCCTCCCCCGCCTGAGACATCATGCTGCCCGCTTTAAAATCACCAGATTCTTCAAAAAATAAATTCATGCCATGCTTCTTTTCTATTATTGAGGTACTAAAACTAACGTACTAATCTCGACGTACTAATTACAAAAAAATTCGTTTTTTACAATTGCCTGATACCCGGCAAAAATACTTCAGTGACTAGCAGGCATCCACCTTTTCGTTTAAACACTGAACGACGGGCATACAGGCAATTTTCTGGCTCTTGCACGAGTTGTAATGCGGCGATTCTCTTCATCAATGGATGGGTATGACGCAATCTTGCATAACTCAAGGCGCCCCTTTCCACTAAAGGGTCACTAAATAAGGTGGTGCCTAATGATTTGTTGCCTAGCGCTGCAAACAATGGCCATTGTGTCGCATTTGCTGAAGTCGGAACGACGGTATGCGCGTACACCACGGCACGCTCATCACAGCGCAACACCACTTCACGCTGCACCACTTTTGCCGACCGCGGCAAACCTATCGCGGCAAATTCATCTTCAAGGCAAATTGACAAACCCTGATGCAAGCGCTGCACGCGAAATTGCTGGCAACGCGCGACCAACCTTGCCGTCAGTGATGCGCGATGTGTCAGCCAGTTCGCCATCACCTGCGAGGCATGCACGGCATTCACATGATCGTACCATTTTGCGACGGCAGAAAAATGTGGCAAGGGTTTAATCAGCATTCTGTTCCAAACAAATGAACGCCATGATTTGATCAAGGTAGTCAGTGAAATCCGCCATGCCATGATCACTTCCCTGTATGACGATGTGTTTTGCCTCAGGATAATGCGCGACCATGTCGCGCCAATCGAGCACCTCATCACCAGTTGCCGCCAGCAAGAAATACCGTTCCGGGCGGGTAATCGCGGTGACAGAATAGGCATCCAGCTCGGCAACATGTTCTTGTTTAAATTCGAATACATCATCACTGTGATATGCCGTCGTCACACCGACATACTTGGCGAGTTCACGTGGAACTTGCACCGCTGGATTGAGCAAAATAGCCTTGCAACCAAATTTCTCTGCCAGGTAATTGGCGTAGTAACCACCTAAGGATGAACCTATCAAAGTTATTTCATGGGCGGGTTTAGTTTGCATCACGCCCTCAAGCAGCTGCATCGCCTGCAACGGCGAGGCCGGCAATTGCGGGCAGAGATATTCATCGGCCCGGCCCAACGCAGCTAAATGCTGACCCATCGTCCGCGCTTTGAAAGATTGCGGCGATGAACGGAAGCCATGCAAATACAAAATCATGCGTGCGTTTCTAGTCTAGCTGTCATTGCAGCGAGCAACTTCTCATGCACACCGCCGAAACCACCATTGCTCATCACCAGAATATGGTCACCGGCACGGGCGGCATTGCCAATGGCATTGACCAACTCTGACATGTCATCAAAAGTACTCACTTTCTCACCTAGCGGCGCGAAGGTTCCCGCCAGATCCCAGCCCACCACATCTTTACCGTCTTTTGCGCCTTTAGCAGCATAGACAAAGACCAGATCGGCCGCCGCCAAGCTCGCGGGCAAGGCCGCCTTCATCGCCCCTAGCTTCATGGTATTCGAGCGCGGCTCGAGTACCGCCAAGATGCGTGCGTTACCGACTTTTCGGCGCAAACCTTCAACGGTAGTGGCAATCGCTGTCGGGTGATGGGCAAAATCATCTAGCACCGTGACGCCTGCGACGACGCCGCGCACTTCCATGCGACGCTTAACATTAACAAATTGGGCCAAAGCTTCAATTGCCACGGCAGGTAGCACGCCCACATGCCTTGCCGCCGCGATCGCCGCCAAGGCATTCATTCTATTGTGTGCACCATTCAAATCCCAGGACACTGTTCCTTGTAACTCGCCATTGAAAAGAATATCGAAATCTTCACCGTCCTTCAAAGCTAGGCTCCAGGCGTCGCCTTCCGCCCCTGCTGCACCTGTGCCAAAAAATTCTTTTTCGCTCCAGCAACCACGCTGTACTACCCTTTGCAGGGAAGCTTCGTCGCCATTCACAATCAGCCGTCCGACGCCCGGTACGGTTCTGACCAGATGATGAAACTGCGTTTCTATTGCAGCCAGATCGGGGAAAATGTCCGCGTGATCGTATTCCAGATTATTCAGAATCGCGGTTTTTGCGTGATAGTGGACAAATTTGCTGCGCTTATCGAAAAACGCGGTATCGTATTCGTCAGCCTCTATTACGAAAAAATCTGAGGGCTGGGCACCAGACAGGCGCGCGGAGATGCCAAAATTCAAGGGGACGCCGCCGATCAGGAAGCCAGGTGCATAACCGGCAAATTCCAGTATCCAGGCTAGCATGGCACTAGTTGTGGTTTTACCATGCGTACCCGCTACGGCCAACACCCATTTATTTTGCAAAATGTGCTCGCCCATCCATTGCGGACCAGAGATATATGGCAGACCGCGATTCAGGATCTCTTCCATCAGGGGGTTTCCGCGCGAGACTACATTCCCGATCACGAACAAATCAGGATTTAGATTTATCTGTGCCGGGTCGAATCCCTCGGTTAGCTGTATCCCTTGTGCCTTCAATTGCGTGCTCATAGGCGGATAGACATTGGCGTCACAGCCCGTAACCTGATGGCCAGCCTCTTTCGCCAACACGGCCAGACCGCCCATAAAAGTACCGCAAATACCTAATATATGAATGTGCATAAGTGAGCTTGAATGTGAATAAGTGAGCTTATTTTGTGTCGGAAATTCAGCTTAATTTCAGAATCCCGCAATTCTACCTGACAGACGCGCATGTGCAGTATGCGCAATGATGCGATATGATGCTCGGATGATGATTTCCACTCCAACCGAAGCCGAAGCCTTACGCGCTGAAATTGCCGCCCTAGCTGCCCGCATGATTGCCGAAGATGGCGCCGATTACGGTTCCGCCAAGCGCCGCGCTGCCAAACAACTCCTGGGCAATCAAAAAATCAAGGGCGATATCCTGCCGGATAACAGTCAGGTCGAGTCAGAAGTGCGTGAATACAACGCCCTGTTCTTTGGCGACAGCCAGCCCCAGCGCTTATTACACCTGAGGGAAGTTGCAGTTGAGCTCATGCAAAAATTAGATAAATTCAATCCTTATCTGGTTGGGGCTGTCCTGAATGGCACAGCCAGCAAGCATTCCGATATCCATCTGCATTTATATACTGACAATAGTAAGGAAGTTGCTATCTTTTTACTCAATTTGGACATTCAGTATGAAGTTTCCGAGAGCCTGAACAAACGCCGCGAAGCCATGGAAACACTGAGTTTCATGTTCCAAAATGAAGGTGTGCACCTACTCATCCACAATCACGACGATTTACGTGCGAGCCCGCGCGCCGACCGGGCGAATCTGGCCTCAGTATTGCAACTGATAGCACAAAGTCAGACTATTTAAACTCAGCACAAACACAGCACAATCACGACCCCTAGACTTTTATTTACGCACGACAAAATTCAAAAAATGAATAAACGCTTCCTTACTGTCGCAATTTTAATTGGCCTGTTGTGTGCCGCCATCGGCATTTATGTTGGCAATCGGCAAACCAACGCACAACCCGCTAAAAACGGTGCAGTTCAACAACTCACTGCACTTTCTTTAACGGACAGCCAAGGAAAGTTAAAAAAATTATCTCAATGGCAAGGAAAATTTCTCCTTGTTAATTTTTGGGCGACTTGGTGTGCACCTTGCGTTCAAGAAATGCCGGAATTATCGGAATTGCAAAAAAATTTATCCAAAAGCAATGTTCAATTAATAGGATTAGGCATCGACAGCCCAGGCAATATAGTCGAGTTCGCGCAAAAATATCAGATCAGTTACCCTCTATTTGCCGCAGGGATGGAAGGTACGGATCTGTCGCGCCAACTTGGCAATCAAGCGGCGGGCTTGCCATTCACGGTACTCATTTCACCGGACGGTATCTTATTAAAAAGTTATTTGGGTCGATTAAATATTGAGCAACTCCGCAGCGATATAATAAAACTGACTAACAGCAAGCAATAGTTTTGCTTGCCACAACAGGGCAATTGACGGCAAAATGCGGCTATCTTCGCCAAACAAAGCTAATTAAATGGCAATTAAGCTACTGCTACTCAATGGACCCAACCTGAATTTGCTCGGCACCCGCGAGCCAGAAGTGTACGGTTCCACTACGCTGAAAAATATTGAATCCGCCGCACAATTGCAGGCGGAATCAGCAAACGCAGAGTTACAAAGTTTTCAAAGTAATCATGAAGGTGCATTAATCGACCGCATCCACGCGGCCAAGAGCGAACAGGTCGATGCCATCATTATCAATCCGGGGGGCTTAACGCACACGAGCGTAGCTTTACGCGATGCATTAACCGCCGTTGCGATCCCATTTATCGAAGTTCACATTTCCAATATTCATCAAAGAGAAAGCTTCAGACAGCATTCTTATTTGTCCGGAGTGGCCAAAGGCGTGATTTGTGGTTTAGGCACCGACGGATATCGATTAGCGATTGACTTCGCTTTAAAAAATCTATAAATTCTTGCATCTACGCGCAATTCACTGAGATTCACTTATAATTGCGCTCATTCTAAAAACGCATTCTGAGATAAAAATAACTTAGAAGCATACTCCCAGAGGGATTTCAAATGGATTTAAGAAAACTCAAGACTTTAATCGATCTAGTTGCAGAATCAGATATTGCAGAGCTCGAAGTCACTGAAGGTGAAGGTAAAGTACGCATCGTTAAATCTTCCGCGATGCCACAGAATCAAATGGTGATGATGCACCCGCAGCAAATGCAACAACAGATGATGCCAGCAGCAACGGCGGCTCCTGTGGCAGCAGCACCGATAGTGGCTGCGATACCAGAAGGTAATATCGTTAAATCCCCTATGGTTGGCACTTTCTATCGCTCGGCCAATCCAGGCTCTCCTCCGTTTGTCGATATCGGCAAGAGCATCAGTGCAGGCGACACACTTTGCATCATTGAAGCGATGAAATTACTCAATGAAATAGAAAGTGATTTCACCGGCAGCATCAAACAAATCTTGGTAGAGAACGGTCAACCAGTCGAATATGGTCAGCCGCTATTTATTATTGGCTAATTGAAAAAATCGTCAAGCCGACCACTTTAGTCGGAAAATTTTTTACCTATGCTTTTTGCCTGGCGCCATTTGAGTGCGCGGGCAAGAAAAATTGCCTGCAAGGCTGCAATCATTGCCAAAGCAAATTAAAAATCATGTTTGAAAAAATTCTAATCGCCAATCGCGGTGAAATCGCGCTCCGCATCCAGCGTGCATGCCGCGAAATGGGCATCAAAACCGTGGTAGTTCACTCAGAAGCAGATCGTGACGCCAAATACGTCAAACTCGCTGATGAATCAGTCTGCATCGGACCTGCGCCTTCTAATCTTAGCTACCTGAGCATGCCCGCCATCATCAGCGCGGCAGAAGTGACCGATGCGCAAGCGATTCATCCTGGCTATGGCTTTTTATCGGAAAACGCTGATTTTGCCGAACGAGTAGAACAATCAGGCTTCGTCTTCATTGGCCCACGTGCAGAATCGATACGCCTGATGGGTGACAAGGTCTCGGCCAAGCAAGCCATGATCAAGACCGGTGTACCTTGCGTACCTGGCTCTGAAGGTGCATTGCCTGACGATCCGAAAGAAATCGTCCAGACAGCGCGCAAAGTTGGTTACCCGGTCATCATCAAGGCCGCTGGCGGCGGCGGTGGTCGTGGCATGCGCGTAGTTCACACTGAAGCGGCGCTCTTAAATGCCGTGACGATGACCAAGGCAGAAGCTGGTGCCGCTTTTGGTAATCCTGAAGTGTATATGGAAAAATTTCTGGAAAATCCACGTCACGTGGAGATTCAGATTCTCGCCGATCAACATGGCAATGCAATCTGGCTCGGTGAGCGCGATTGCTCAATGCAACGACGTCACCAAAAAGTATTGGAAGAGGCGCCAGCGCCAGGCATTCCACGCAAGACAATCCAGAAAATCGGTGACCGTTGCGCAGAAGCTTGCCGCAAGATCGGTTATCGCGGAGCCGGCACGTTTGAGTTCCTGTACGAAAACGGCGAGTTTTATTTCATAGAAATGAATACCCGCGTTCAGGTCGAACATCCGGTAACCGAGATGATTACTGGTGTGGATATTGTGCAAGAACAAATCCGCATCGCCTTTGGCGAAAAACTGCGCTTCAAGCAAACCGACATCGAGATTAAAGGACATTCAATCGAATGTCGTATCAATGCCGAAGATCCGTTTAAATTTACCCCTTCACCTGGCCGTATCGCAACCTGGCATACACCGGGCGGACCTGGAATTCGGGTAGACTCGCACGCCTATGCCGGCTACTTTGTTCCGCCAAATTACGACTCAATGATAGGCAAAGTTATTTCATACGGAGCCACCCGTGAACAAGCCATCAAACGCATGCAAATCGCGTTGTCTGAAATGGTGGTTGAGGGAATTCAAACCAATATTCCCTTGCACCGTGAGTTGATGATTGACGCCCGCTTTATTGAAGGCGGCACCAACATCCATTATCTGGAACACAAACTGGCAGACATGCCGGAATTGTCAAAAAAAGCGAAGTAACGGTATAAGCATGGTGCGTCTGCGGGCCACTAAACAAAGGTAAAAAATGGGTTGGATAGAAATAATTATCGAAGTGGCGCGTGACCATGCTGAAAGTCTCTCGGATACTTTAATGGATGCTGGCGCTTTATCAGTGTCTGTTGAGGATGCCGACGAAGGCACGGAAGCTGAACGACCGCTATTTGGCGAGCCAGGCATGGAACCAGACGAAAATGCCTGGGATCGTAGCCGCGTGGTTGCGTTGGTGGCAATAGATTGCGATCACGCAGCTCTGGTTGCAACTGCGGCGGCTGCCATTTCTCTCGATAAGACTCCTAGTTACACCACCCGCTCAGTGGAAGATCAGGACTGGGTCCGTTTGACTCAATCTCAGTTTGAACCGATACATATCGGTAAGAACATTTGGGTCGTACCAAGCTGGCATGAAGCACCCGATCCAAGTGCCTTAATCCTGGAACTTGATCCCGGTCTGGCATTTGGTACCGGCAGCCACCCGACCACCCGCCTCTGTATGGAATGGCTGGAAGCGCACGCGCCTAAAGATTTATCGGTACTCGACTATGGCTGCGGCTCCGGCATCTTGGCAATGGTCGCGAAAAAACTTCTTGCCAAATCAGTAGTCGGCGTCGATATCGACCCACAGGCAATTGAGTCAGCATTGGCCAATGCCGAGCGCAATCATTGCGAGATAGAATTTGCCTTACCAAAGGAATTTGGTGTCAACTATCCAGCATCGCATAAATTTGACGTCGTGGTCGCCAACATACTTTCGAGTCCGTTAAAACTGATGGCACCAATGCTCTCTGGCCGGGTCGCCCCTGGTGGCGCCTTGATTTTATCAGGCGTATTGTCACGCCAGGCGGAGGAAGTGGCGGCGGCTTATGCGCCATTTATTCAACTCAGTGTTTGGGCAGAACATGAGGGCTGGGTGGCACTTGCTGGTCGCTTACCAGCCGCAGCTTAGGCGACCTTAAGAGCAATGCTACTCGCCACACAATGTCCCCACTGTTTTACCAGCTTTCGGGTCGCCAATGACCAGCTGAAGCTGCACGCAGGTCTGGTTCGTTGTGGCGCATGCCAACAAACCTTTAATGGCATCGAGCATTTACTCGCGCCGGGTGCAAAGCCGGCGCTGCCACCTGCCGTGGCACCCACTGTTATTTACGCCACCGAAGTTCCTGCTGCCGGCACGGCGTCACCTGAGATCTTTACACACGTCCAGATCGCCATTCCTGAAGCCCATCCTGCAGAAGTGGAAATAGTCGCATCATTTGATACTGTCGATATTGCAACGACGCCGGACTACACCGCAAGATCAGAGCAAGATCAATATCAAAGCGTCAATACCAGCTCGAGCAGTGCGCTGGAATTCGATCTGGGAGACGATGCTACTTTCACTGAAGCAGAAATCACCGTCGAGCCAGTCAGTGAGTCAAGTAATATCGACGATACAAAAACGGAGTTATCAACGCCAATTCCACTCGCCAATGAAGACAGTGAGAATAATTCTGCACTTGCATCTCTGCTTGAACAAGCGGGATCAAGGCAAGAACCTACTCTCGACGACGAACCTGATGCAGAAGTGGGCATTGAAGACTTTAACGCTGTTGACCACGAAGAATTGGAAGCGAATGCAATCACCGATGTTGAATCGTTTGAGGAAGAGCAGAGCGAAGAAAACGTCGATGCAGAAAAACCGGATTTTGTAATCCAGGCAGAAAAAAAACAACGCAGAAGCCGGTTGGTACGCGTATCGATGATGATCTTGTCGACGCTGTTATTCTTTGCCCTGCTCGTGCAAGCTACCTACAGTTTAAGAAACCAAATTGCCGCTTGGTTTCCGCAAAGCAAATCCGCTTTGCAAGAAGCATGCAAATACTTGCATTGCCGGATAGAACTACCAACACAGATCGAAGTGATTTCTATCGAATCAAATGAGTTGCAAGCACTTTCAAGTGACAAAAATATATTCTATCTCGCCATACAATTGCAAAACAAGAGCAATACTTTGCAAGCCTGGCCGATGCTGGAATTGATCTTAAACGATGCGAAAGACAAGCCAGTATTGCAACGAGTTTTCACGCCAGCCGGTTACCTGACGAATAAAAATGATCTCGTCAAAGGCTTGCCTGCAAATAGCGAACAAGCCATCAAACTGTATTTTGAATTATCCGGGCCCAAAGCTGCCGGTTATCATGTGGGCGTGTTTTATCCTTAAGCATTGAGTGACATGCAAGCTGGCAACATGCGCCGAATCCCCCTGAAATAAAAAAAGCCTAAATTGATATTTAGGCTTTTTTATCGGGAAAAAGAATTTAGTCGATCACTTTAAAGCGCGGATCATCCGGGTCAATCGACAATATACCTTGTGCTTCCTCTTTCATTTGAGTCTCTTGCGAACGCTGTTCGGCCTGACGTTTTTCTGCCAGATAAGCGTAAATCGCGACCACCAGATCCTGGCAACCTTCATGGGTCAGGGCGGAAATCTCAAATACCGGACCTTTCCAGGCGAAACGCTTAACGAAATCCTTGACGCGCTTTTTGCGCTCTTCCGGGCTCAGCATATCGAGCTTGTTCAACACTAGCCAGCGCGGCTTCTCGTACAGCGATTCATCATATTTGCGCAACTCTTTAACCAATGCCTTGTTATCCTTGACCGGATCGACGCCTTCATCAAACGGTGCCAGATCGACGATATGCAAGAGCAAACCAGTGCGCTGCAAATGCTTTAAAAATTGCACGCCCAGACCTACGCCGTCAGCCGCGCCTTCGATCAAACCAGGAATATCAGCAATCACGAAACTCTTTTCGTGACTGACACGTACCATGCCCAGATTCGGGTGCAAGGTAGTAAAAGGGTAATCAGCAATCTTTGGGCGTGCGTTCGAAACGGCCGTAATGAAAGTCGATTTACCTGCATTCGGCAAACCCAGCAAACCGACATCAGCCAAAACTTTTAATTCCAGTTTCAACTCACGGCGCTCACCCTCTTTACCATCACCACGTTGACGTGGTGCGCGGTTAGTCGAGGACTTGAAATGGATATTACCCCAACCGCCTTCGCCGCCTTTGACCAGTACAACTTCTTGGCCATGCTCAGTCAAGTCGGCGATTGGCTCATCGGTATTGCGATCAACGATCAATGTGCCGACCGGCATGCGCAACATAATGTCGTCCGCGCCTTTGCCGTAACAATCGGCACCGCGGCCATTTTCGCCATTCTTGGCTTTATGCAGCTTGGCATAACGAAAATCAACCAAGGTGTTGATATTGCGATCAGCGACCGCGACAATACTGCCGCCCTTGCCGCCATCGCCACCATCGGGACCACCAAAGGGTCTGAATTTTTCACGACAGAAGGAGGCGACGCCATTACCACCATCACCTGCGATCACTTCAATTCTTGCTTCGTCGATAAATTTCATTTTTTGCCACCTAAACAAATGTGCTTTTCAGCTTTAAAACTAGAACTACGGAGAAAATATCAAAGAAACGACAATATACTGCAAGCTCGTTTTCATGACATCTTTTAGGCTCGTCTAGAAATTCAATTTTCGGGATACTAACCAAGGAGCAAACTACAGCAATACGTCAGTATTGCGAGGATCGATGCTTATCTTCGACGCTGATATGCGCCCGAGAATTGGATTTATAGATGAGTCCAATTGGTACAAATTAAAAAGGCCCTACCAACGGCAGAGCCTTTTTATATACGGGCTGTTACTGTTACGCCTTGTCTATTGCATTAAGCCGCTACAGCCGTTACAACAGTCACGTATTGACGCTTTGCCGCGCCTTTAATTGCAAATTGTACTTTGCCTGGTGTCAGTGCGAACAAAGTGTGATCTTTGCCCATACCGACGTTTTCACCTGCGTGAACGCGTGTGCCGCGTTGACGAATGATGATACCGCCAGCATTGATAGACTGACCGCCGTAAACTTTAACGCCGAGTCGCTTTGACTCTGAGTCACGGCCGTTGCGCGTGGTGCCGCCGCCTTTTTTGTGTGCC
>JAZJYB010000288.1:0-26120 GCA_040390685.1 Pseudomonadota bacterium
CCAGCAAATCAGAAAGTTCCTCTTCCAAACGTGTGATGTCACGTGATTTCTCTGCTTTGTCACGCGTCTTTGCTGGCATGTTGGTGTCAGCCGTGGTGCGTGCGACGAGTTTTTCCGCTTCCCGGACCGACATACGCTTGGCGATAACTTGATTCGCCAGTTGTATCTGAGTCGCTGCATCGGTCGAAAGTAAGGCGCGCGCATGGCCCATATCAATATCGCCTGCCATCAGCATGGTTTGCACCGGCTTGGCAAGATTCAGCAGACGCAGCAAGTTAGAGACTGCGCTACGCGAACGCCCGACCGCACCAGCCGCCTGCTCGTGGGTAAACGCAAAATCAGTTATTAGCCTATGGATACCTTGCGCTTCTTCCAGCGGATTCAGGTCTTCTCGCTGGATGTTTTCAATCAAGGCCATCGCGGCGGCGGCTTGATCATCGACATCCTTGACTAGCACAGGCACTTCGTCCAGACCAGCCATTTGCGAGGCACGGAAGCGGCGCTCGCCCGCGATGATTTCATAACGCGTGACGCCGTTGTTCTGTCCGATCGGACGCACCAGGATTGGTTGCATCAAGCCCTGCGCCTTAATCGAGGCGGCAAGTTCAGCCAGTGCGCCCTCATCCATACGGGTACGCGGTTGATATTTGCCTGCCTGCATCTGCGTGATCAACAGACTGGTGGGTGCGCCGACCAGGCTAGATACCTCTTCACTAAAATCGCCCGCGCCGTCAAACAAGGCCTCAAGGCCGCGGCCCAATCCTTTTTGCTTCTTCGTTGCCATTATTTTTCTTCCAATAACTTGATTCGTTCCACCATCTCCGCACCAAAGGCGATATACGCTTGCGCACCTTTCGATGCCGGGTCAAACACCACGCCCGGGATGCCATACGATGGCGCTTCTGCCAAACGCACATTGCGCGGAATCAGGGTTTTAAAGACTTTGTCGCCAAAATGCTTTTCCAACTGGTCTGAAACTTGTTGCGACAGCGTCATGCGCGGATCAAACATCACACGCAAAAGGCCGACAATTTTCAGATCGGGATTCAGGTTGGCCGAAACTTTCTTGATCGTGTTAGCCAGATCAGACAAGCCTTCCAGCGCATAATATTCACACTGCATAGGGATAATCACGCCATGCGCCGCGCACAAGCCGTTCAGCGTCAGCATCGACAAAGCCGGTGGGCAATCGATTAAAATAAAGTCATAGTTAGCGCTCACTTCTGCCAAGGCATCGCGCAGACGCTTGTCTCTATTTTCTAGTTCGACCATCTCGACTTCAGCGCCAGCCAATTCACGGTTCGAAGGCAGCACATCAAACTTGCCCGCCTCTGATCTTTGTATGGCTGACTGGGTATTCGACATCCCGAGTAGCACCTGATATACCGTGGTGCTTAGCTTAGCCTTATTGATGCCGGCTCCCATCGTGGCATTGCCTTGGGGATCGAGATCCACCAGCAAGACGCGTTGGTCAAGCTTAGCTAATCCGGCTGCGAGATTCACGGTGGTGGTGGTTTTGCCCACTCCGCCTTTTTGGTTTGCGATACAAAAAATTTTAGCCATTTTACTTTAGGGTAAGTTTTGCTTCGGACTCACGGACTCACAAACTGACGAGTGACTCTTTTTTAATCATGATTAAATGCCGCGCTACTTCCAGACCAGGAACCGAAAGTGACTCAATCGCCGTCACTTTCCAGCCAGCTGGTAGCCGTTCAATTTCTTCATTCGGGGCAATCCCCTTCATGGCGATAAACTGTCCGCCCTCGGCCAGCAAGTGCCCGGACCAACTCACAAAGTTGCATAACTCGGAAAATGCCCGCGACGTAATCACATCAAATTTCTGCTCGACCTGCAAAGCCTCTACCCTGCCGGTGTGCACCGTGACATTGGCCAGCCCGAGCTCGGTCTTTGCCTGCGCCAGGAAAGCCGTCTTTTTATTCACTGTGTCGATCATCGAGAAGCGTATAGCCGGATAAGTGATCGCCAAAATCATCCCAGGCAAGCCGCCGCCCGAACCAACATCGAGAACATTCTTGGCATCTTTAAATGCATGCGCAGCAGAAAGTGAATCGAGCAGATGTTGCTTGACCATCTCATTCGGGTCGCGCACCGAAGTTAAGTTGTAGACAGAATTCCACTTGGCCAGCAGAGCTAGATAGGAAATCATTTGCTCAATTTGTGCGTCGCTTAGTGTCAGCGGCAAAGCAGCAACACCGTCACGCAACATCGATGTCAGTGCCACCCGATCAAATCCACTCTTCATTCTGCACCCGCTTCAATTACGTTCGAGCCCAATCCCTTGAAACCGCGCTTTTTCAAATGGACTAATAATAAGGAAATGGCAGCAGGCGTCACGCCAGAGATGCGGCCGCACTGCCCCAGGGTTTCTGGCCTATGGATATTCAGCTTTTGCTTCACTTCAACTGAAAGGCCACTGACTTCCAGATAATCAAAATCGTTTGGCATCTTCAGGTTCTCGAAGTAGGCATGGCGCTCGACTTCTTTTGCCTGCCTGTCGATATAACCTGAATACTTGAATTGGATTTCAACCTGTTCTTTCACCGCTGCATCGAGCACGCCAGGACCGGCCAGTGCTTGGCCATCCTTACCTTGCAGACTCATCAACTTATCGTAAGTCACATGCGGTCGGCCTAACAAGTCGGCCAACGAATATTCACGCTCGAGTGCCTTACCAACCACGCGCTCACCTTCCGCATCTTCAAGCAGACGCGGGCTCACCCAGGTCGATTTCAGGCGTTCGGTTTCACGTGAAACCGCTTCGCGCTTTTTCTCAAAGGCTTCCCATTGCGCATCACTGACGCAACCGAGACGACGGCCAGTTTCGGTCAGCCGCATATCTGCGTTATCTTCGCGCAAGCTCAGACGGAACTCGGCGCGGCTGGTAAACATCCGGTATGGCTCTTGCACACCCTTGGTTGTCAAGTCATCGACCAGCACACCAAGATAAGCCTCATCACGACGTGGCACCCAGGCATCGCGCCCTTGTGTCAGCAATGCGGCATTCAATCCAGCCAGCATCCCTTGTGCGGCCGCTTCTTCGTAGCCGGTTGTGCCATTAATCTGCCCGGCAAAAAACAGGCCTTTAATCTGGCGCGTTTCGAGTGAAGTCTTCAAGCCACGCGGATCGAAGTAATCATATTCAATTGCATACCCCGGTCGCAAGATATACGCGTTCTCCATGCCCTTCATGGAGCGGACTAAAGCTAGCTGCACATCAAATGGCAAGCTGGTCGAAATCCCGTTCGGATAATATTCGTTGGTAGTCAGCCCTTCCGGCTCAAGGAAAATCTGGTGCGATTCCTTGCCCGAGAAACGGTGGATCTTGTCTTCAATCGATGGGCAATAACGCGGGCCGACTCCTTCAATCACGCCGGTATACATAGGGCTACGGTCTAGCCCGGCGCGGATAATATCGTGTGTCTGTTGATTGGTATGGGTGATCCAGCACGGTAATTGCCTTGGATGCATGGCGACATTGCCCATCACCGAAAATACCGGGATAGGATCAAGATCACCGGGCTGTTCTTGCATCACTGAAAAATCGATACTACGGCCATCGATGCGCGGAGGCGTACCGGTTTTCAAACGGCCTTGTGGCAAGGCAAGCTCTTTCAGGCGTAACGAAAGCGACACAGCCGGCGGATCACCCGCCCTGCCCGCCGAATAATTATTTAAGCCTACGTGAATTTTTCCGTCCAGGAAGGTACCCGCAGTCAACACCACCGAGCGAGATCTAAAACGCACACCGATTTGTGTGACCGCACCAACAACCTTATCGCCCTCGACGATCAGGTCATCTACCGCCTGCTGGAAAATCCACAGATTCTCTTGATTCTCGAGACGACTGCGGATTGCCTGCTTGTACAAAATTCTGTCGGCCTGGGCGCGCGTGGCACGAACCGCCGGACCTTTAGAGGAGTTGAGGATGCGAAACTGGATACCAGCTTCGTCGGTAGCTATCGCCATCGCGCCACCCATAGCATCCACCTCTTTCACAAGATGGCCTTTGCCGATACCACCGATCGATGGATTGCAAGACATCTGTCCCAGAGTCTCAATGTTATGCGTCAACAACAGGGTTTTTTGCCCCATGCGCGCAGCGGCCAAGGCGGCCTCAGTGCCAGCGTGACCGCCGCCAACAACAATGACATCAAACTCTTTTGGATAAAACATGGATTACTTAGACCTAAGGGAAATCGGGAGAGGCACGATTATAGTTGTTTTTTGCGGAAAAACTATTTCGATCGCGCTTTGTTTTTATAAAATATCGTATTGTTTCACGTGAAACAGTACGATATTTTTCGACCCGTTTTTATGGCGTCAGAAAAATCACCTGAAAAAAATCGCATACAACACCAGGCAAGTACCAAGCAGTAGCAAAGCGCTATAGGCATAAATGTGCCAACTTGTTTTCACTACTGCGGGGCGCTTTGAGCGCCTGCGTTTTTTCTTTTCCGGATTCGGATACACATGGACCAGCTTGGTTTTAGGCCTGGAAGATGGCGGGACTTTTCCCAAAGACACATCAGTTGGCAAAGAAAAATCCACGCCATTTGCATCACTAGGTTCTGGATTTGCGTGATTCAGCATCCGGGAAGTCGGCCCTGCCCTGGTATCGATAGACAAAGCGAGATCGCCACTACTAGAAATCATGCCAGAAAAAGCATGTTCATTTTGCGGATCGCGCGTATCAAAAGACGCAGACACACTGTTTCCAGTCGAGTCTTGAGAATTGGCTTTCAAGAAATCGACCAAGACTTCTGGAGCAATCGCATCCTTATGCTGATCAATCAGTGGAAAAAGGATGTCGACTATGAGCCCTTTTTCCTGCAAGCCTTGCAAAGCAAGATCGAATCTCTCTTGCACCAAGCCGCGCATTTTGGCTCTTAGTTGCGCATAATTAGTAAGCCCGTCTATTAACACCAAGACCAGGCGCTCATTGTGCCGGAGCACTATTTTCCCTTTGCGGATTTCGTCACTACCAACGTCGGTACGTTGAAAAATCACATCATCTTGAAAAGCCACCAATATTCCTTCATTCTCAGATTTGTTTCACGTGAAACAAATGTTTACTTAAAAAAGGCATCGTAGGCGGTTTTCAAGATAAGACAACTCACCACGATTAAAAACATTTGCCTGACAAAACCACTGCCATGCCGGATAGCTAAACGGCTCCCAGCTAAAGAACCACCAATCCCACAGACTGCCATCGCCAGACCCACTTGCCAAATGATATGTCCACTATAGCCAAACCACAATAAGGCGGCGGCATTACATGCAACATTTAATACCTTGGCGACAGCAGAGGCGCGCAGGAAGTCATAACCGAACAGGCGCACAAACAAAAATATAAAGAAGCTTCCTGTTCCAGGTCCGAAAAACCCGTCATAAAATCCAATTCCAGCAGCCACCAGCATTGCCATCGCCCGTTCTTTATCGCCCTTATAAATCGGCGTATGATAAGTTCCGAGGTCCTTGCGCATAAAGGTGTAAACCGCTACCGCAGCTAAAATAAATGGCAAAGCCATGCGCAAATAAGTTGGCGGCAAATGGGTAACAGTAAATGCCCCAGCAAATGCAAATATAAAAGCCGCCAAAGCAGCGGGCAGTACCACGCTCCATTGCAAGCGCACCGCCCGCATATAATTCATTGCGGCTACCGATGTTCCCCAAATCCCAGCCAACTTACTGGTTCCAAGCAGAGTCGCCGGCGCCATGTTTGGCAGCACAGAAAACAAGGCGGGCAATTGGATTAAGCCACCGCCACCCACTACCGCATCCACAAATCCTGCCAAAAAAGCAGCCAGCGCCAAAACCAGAAAATCCATTATTTTTCATCACTATCTATTCAAGCTAACAGGATAGCAAGTCTTGTTACAATGAGCATCACTAGTTACACACGAGCTATAAATTTACAAAAAGACCTCGCTGTGAAAAAGGCTCAGGCACAAAAAATTGTCCTGGTGATAGGCTAGTGGCAGCGATGTCGCTAAACTGATTGCGCTGCTTGCCGATAGTCAGCAAACGCTTAAGGCCACGTATGGAATAGGCAATGTCGGATCCGAAGCACTTGATACAAATCCCGATTACAGCAGGAACGGGCTCAGAGGCAACACCGATCGCTATCGTCACGACTAGAACTAGCAGCAAATTGGAGTTGCGCAGCAGCAACAATCTTCGCGATGTCAGGCAAGAACACGCACTGGCGATGTATACCGCGGCGTCGTAACAGTAATGTAGTAACAGCGCCGAGCTGCCTCAGCGGCGCGCGGCCAAGATGCAAAGCGCCGCCTTCTCTGCAATCATCAGGCTTGGTGAGTTGGTATTGCCCGAAGTGATGGTAGGCATGACAGAGGCGTCTGCCACGCGCAGGCCAGCAATGCCCAGAACCCGCAGCTCGCTATCAACCACAGCGCTGAGATCTTCGCTACGGCCCATTTTGCAAGTGCCAACCGGATGAAAAATAGTTGTACCGATATCGCCCGCGGCATTCGCCAGCTCTTCTTCAGTTTGAAATTTAGCGCCGGGCTTCATCTCTTCAGGAGCAAATTTTTGTAAGGCCGGTGCCGCCACTATCTTGCGCGTTAAGCCCAAAGACGCCGCCGCTATTTTTCTGTCTTCCGGCGTACTCAAATAGTTTGGTGAAATCTTCGGTGCAGCAAGTGGGTCGGTTGTCGCGATTTTTACAGTGCCACGTGAAGTCGGGCGCAGATTGCAGACACTGGCAGTAAATGCCGGGTAGGAATGCAAAGGGTCACCGAATTTATCCAGCGACAATGGCTGCACATGATATTCCAGATTCGGTGTTGCCTGCGTCACATCCGACCGGGTAAATGCCCCCAGTTGCGAGGGTGCCATCGACATAGGGCCGCTACGTGACCAGAGATATTCCATGCCGATTTTAGCCTTGCCCAACCAGCTATCCGCCATAGTATTAAGTGTCTTGGCACCGGTAATTTTAAACGATGACCTGATCTGCAAATGGTCTTGCAAGTTCTCGCCCACGCCCGCCAATTGATGCTGCAGTGGCACACCGACTTGCTGCAAATGCGCGCCGTCACCTATGCCAGATTGCTGCAAAATAGTCGGTGAACCTATCGCACCAGCTGCCAAGATAGTTTCGCCAACTGCCTCGGCAAACCATTGTTTGCCACCACCGATGAACTCGACGCCATTGCAGCGTTTACCGTTCTCATCGCTGCTCAGCTTCAAACGCTGAACCTGGCATCCCGTCATAATCGTCAGGTTGCCCCGACCTGCTGCTGGCTGTAAAAAAGCCTTCGAGGCGTTCCAGCGTATGCCGCGTTTTTGATTCACGTCAAAATAGCCACAGCCCTCATTGTCGCCACGATTGAAGTCCTCGGTTTTGCGGATGCCAGTCTGCGCCGCAGCCTCGCGGAACGCATCGAGAATATCCCAGGAAAGGCGTTGCTTTTCTACGCGCCACTCGCCTGCATCGCCATGGAATTCGCTCTTGCCAGCATGATGATTTTCGCTCTTGGCAAATAACGGCAAGACCTGATCCCAACGCCAGCTAGCATCGCCGGTAAGATCGGCCCAAAGGTCATAATCACGCGCCTGCCCGCGCATATAAATCATCCCGTTAATCGAAGAGCAACCACCCAGCACCTTGCCGCGCGGGTAGATCAAACTACGCCCGTTCAAACCTGCCTCTGGCTCGGTGCGGAACATCCAGTCAGTCCGTGGATTATTGATGCAATACAGATAGCCAACCGGCACGTGTATCCAGATGTAGTCATCGCGGCCACCCGCCTCCAGCAACAAGACATGGATATTGGGATCTTGCGTCAGCCTATTCGCCAGCACGCAGCCAGCGGTGCCGGCACCTATGATGATGTAATCGTACTGACCTGCTGATTCCATAATTCCGCTTTCTTTATTAGGTAGCACTGCGCCATTCAGCGACTAAAACCCGCATCAGATCTGCCACCACAAAGTCGCGGCAACGCGCTACGCCTTGTCCTGCCCATAGCGACATCAACTCGGTATTATTGACTTTACCTGCATGCGCCCGAATGCTACTGGTGAGTGCATTTTGGATAGGATAAGCGGGAACCTGATCGGCCACCGTCTCCATTAACTGCATAAACTGATTATCCAGGCCGCGCGCCAGGCGTCCCGAGAATGCGCGAGTCTGGCGCGTGGTGTCGCTGCTGGCTTCCAGCAAACGCTTTCTGTAGACATCAGAAGTGCCGGCTTCTCTGGCAGTCAAAAATGCCGTGCCCAGCTGTACCATCTGTGCGCCCGCCGCCAAAGCTATGGCAATATCACGCCCATCCATCAAGCCACCGGCCGCAATCAATGGAACATGCATATGCGGCGCACAGTATTTCAGCAAAGCCAGCATGCCTAAGTTTGAAGCCCGCTGTGCGCCAATGAAAGTACCGCGATGCCCGCCCGCCTCTATCCCCTGAAGGCAAACCGCATCGGCTCCTAAAGCCTGCCAGACAATCGCTTCCTGCAGGTTGGTGGCTGTGCCTATCACCTGAATTTCAGCCTCGTGCAGGCGCTGTATTTGATTGCCATGCAGGGCATCGAAGGTAAAGCTGGCAACTGCCGGCCGCGCCACGATCAGCGCATCAAGCTGTTCTTCAAAATCCACACACCAACGTGTCGGCGTCGGCAATTTATCCCAACCTAATGACTCCCAGACAGGTTGTAACAATTGCTTGGCCGACTCCACTTCAGCCAGATCAATCTGCGGCCGGCTTTGCACAAATAAATTAATCGCGAACGGCTTATTGGTCAGGCGGCGGATATGTTCCGCCTGCTCAATAATCGCCAAAGGTGAGAGTAAGGGCGCGGCCAGAGAACCCAAGCCGCCCGCATTGGAAACCGCTGCGACCAGCTCGGGCGTTGTAATGCCGCCAGCCATGGGCGCCTGGATAATCGGATAAGTGCAAAGCTCAGTTAACTTCATCATAGCTATTCATGGTCGAGTAAAGGAACATAGTTTAAGTGTGATGCAAATATTAAGAAACATAAGCCTAAATACTTACGCCGCGCTGAATAAACTTCAAATAAGGCGAATACTTTCGGTACTTTAGCTACTTAGGCATGATCGCCAACTTTCTGAATAATTCTAACAATAGAGTATAGAGATGAGGTGGGCATCCAGGCACTATTCGAGTGTTTTTTACATGCCAAATAGTAATAAAATTACTTTCACAAAATAATTTCTGCGCCTATACTAAATTCCTCATTCCCCCGCAAAAAAGATATTTTCTCGAATTGAGTGCTTAAACCAGGAGCGCAACATGCTGAAAGACATCTCCATCAAGTCCCGCCTGATCTTTATGATCGCCCTGCTATCTCTGATGATGCTGATCATAGGTGGAACTGGAATTTACGGTCTCGGCAGTGTCAATGATTCTCTCAAAACGGTCTACGATGATCGCACGGTGGCTATCGGGCAGCTCGATCAAATCATCCGGATAATCAACCGCAACCAACTGGCTGTCGCCAAATCTTTGACCGGTGATCCAGCCCAGCTAGGCAAAGAAATGGATGGCATCGATAAGAACATTTTGGAAGCGAACAAAATGTGGGCTGAGTATATGGCGACTTACCTCACTGTCGAAGAAAAAAAATTGGCAGAACAATTCGCCAACGCCCGTAAAAGCTTCGTCGAGGAAGGTTTGAAACCGGCAATGACAGCGGCGCGCGCACAAGATGTAAAACTTGCTACAGAAATACTCCATGGAAAAATGACGGCACTGTTCGATAAAGTCAGCGAGCCTATGAATGGGCTCATCAATCTACAACTAGATGTGGCGAAAAAAGAGTACGAACAGTCACAAAGTTTTTTCGGAAAATTTAAAGTTTTTTCTATTTCCGCCATGCTTTTCGCGCTGGTTTTTGGCGCGATGTTCGGCTTATGGTTGATAGCCAGCATCACCAAACCTTTAAACTATGCAGTCGACATTGCCGAGCATATTGCCGATGGTGATTTAACCCAGCATATACATTCTGAGTCCAACGACGAGACCGGAAAATTGTTAGCGGCTCTGAATAATATGAACGAGCATCTGATACAAACCGTCGGTGAAGTCAGAATCGGTACCGACACCATTGCCACCGCCTCAAGCCAGATTGCAGCGGGCAATCTGGATCTGTCCTCACGAACCGAACAACAGGCATCGAGCCTGGAAGAAACTGCCTCCGCCATGGAAGAACTCACTTCCACCGTAAAACAAAACGCCGACAATGCCGGGCAAGCAAATCAACTCGTGGTCGCCGCTACCGACTATGCGGTGAAGGGGCAGGCAGTCGTGGGGCAAGTCGTCGACACCATGGGTTCAATCAAGGAAAGCTCGCGCAAGATCGTTGACATCATAGGAGTGATCGATGGCATCGCCTTTCAAACGAATATTTTGGCATTAAATGCAGCGGTAGAAGCTGCACGCGCCGGTGAACAAGGGCGCGGCTTTGCGGTCGTCGCAAGCGAAGTACGCAATCTGGCACAGCGCTCGGCCAGCGCGGCCAAAGAAATTAAAACCCTGATTGACGACTCCGTAGAAAAAGTCGACGCAGGCGGAAAACTCGTCGACTCGGCAGGCGCCACCATGATACAGATCGTCACTTCGGTGAAACAAGTGGCCGATATCATGAGCGAAATCGCCTCAGCCAGCCATGAACAAAGCGACGGGATTGAACAGGTTAACCAGGCGGTAATGCAAATGGATGAGACCACCCAACAAAATGCCGCCCTGGTAGAACAAGCCGCCGCAGCAGCAGCCAGCATGCAAAACCAGGCCGCGAATCTGGCTGAAACCGTGAGTGTCTTCAAGCTCAACCGGGATACCGCATTTACTAGTAAGGCACAAGCAAGTCCACGCGTCAGTCCCGCGGCCAAGAAACCATCGGTACTACAGATCAAAGCTGCGACACCTGCGAAAAGTGCAGCAGCGAGCGCGGCAAACAGTAAAGCCGCGGCGGATGACTGGGAAGAATTCTAAAGATGCAGACGGATCAAAGCCTGGCTATGAAACAAGGCTTGAAACAAGTTTGAAGCAAATTCACAAAGGCATATTTATTAATTTTATGCTTTCATCGAGTCTAAAACTGCTGTTAAGTTGTCTTGTATTTCTACCCGCCGCTGTGCGGGCGGAAAGCATACAGCTCATCATCCAGGAGTTTGCGCCTTACGGATATACCAACACTAAGACCAAAGAGATACAAGGCTATCTCACAGAAAAAGTGCAGGAGATCATCAAACGCGCGGGCGACACTTCAAGAATAACCAGTACCTCGCTAGCACGTGGCTTGCAGACGGCCAGAACCGAGGCCAATACCTGTTTGTTGAACCTCCGGCGCACCGCAGACCGGGAAAACCAATTTACCTGGGTCGGCCCCCTAACCAGCACCGATTGGGTGCTGTATGGAAGAAACAGTGACGAGCACATTTTAAAAACGCTGGAAGATGCAAAACCTTTTCGCATCGGTTCGTATAAAAATTCAGCAACTGGTTTAGAGTTAGCTGAACTCGGATATAAGATAGAATTCGCTGCCAGCGACGAAGAAAACCCCAACTTGCTGATGATCAACCGCATCGACTATTGGATAGTTGCAGAACACCGCGGCATGTTCATCGCGCAAGAACAAGGCTATGGTACCGAGATCAGCCGCGTGGCCAAATACAAGAGCTTTGACTTATATATGCTGTGCAATAAAAATATGTCGCAGAAAAAAATAGAGCAATTAAATCGCCTCAACAAAGAAATTGAAAACGACGGAACCATGCAAAAAATATTACGCAAATACGGAATCCACTAATGGCACGCTCGGCACGCTCAACCAAGGCCAGTAATGCCGTGCTACGCCTGAAAGAGCGCAGCAATCAAGCGCCCTACTCGATGGTCACCACGTCTGATGGCTTGTTCTATCTGGTGCTGGGCAACAGCGGCGATAGCACAGGTAGCAGCGAAAAACTCAACCAGCCTTTAGAAATTGACGCCTTCGTCAGCTTCGTCAATAGCGTCAGCAAACAAGCGCCTAAAAAAGCCAGCAAATTTGATATGGCTTTTGAAGAGAAGCTGCAAAAATCTGGGAAAAATAGAGAATAGCTCGGCTTTCCGCTATCATCTGAAATTCACCGTTCACCACTGAAAGAGCTTGCATGAAATCACCATTGTTCGCATCCACCCTCGCACTCACTATGGCATTGTCAGCCAGCTTACCAATGGCGCAGGCATACGCCCAGGACGCTGCCGCCTCAGTGGCAAGCGCTGCGCCTGCCGCCCCTACTTTGCAACAAATCGATGTCAAAATCGGCACGGGTAAAGAGGCTATCGCTGGCAATACTGTCGTCGTCCATTACAGTGGCTGGTTGTTTGACGCTAAAGACGCCAAACAGCATGGCGCTGCATTTGACAGTTCGGTGGGACGTGGGCCGTTCAGTTTTCCGCTTGGCGCCGGCAGAGTGATTAAGGGCTGGGACCAGGGTGTAGCAGGAATGAAGGTTGGCGGCAAACGCACCCTGATTATTCCGGCAGAACTCGGCTACGGCGCACGTGGTGCCGGCGGAGTAATTCCACCGAATGCCACCTTAGTCTTTGACGTTGAATTACTCGACGTAAAATAAATCTAGTGTAAGTATAGTGATACAAGCTACCGCAGAACTCACCTACCTCAAGGCTTACCCTGATCATCTGCAAGATCAGGTTAAGCTCTTGATTAAGAACGGGCAACTCACCGCCCTGCTACAAAAAAAATACAGCAAAACTCATCTCGTTCGCACTGACAAAGCGCTGTACGAATACGTCCAGGAAATCAAAAATACCAGCCTGCGCAATGGCGAACAAATCAGCAAAATCGTGTATGACAATAAGCTGCACGTCATCAAGAATGCGCTAGGCACGCACACCTACGTCTCGCGTGTACAAGGTGGCAAACTCAAAGCCAAACACGAGATTCGTATCGCCAGTTTGTTTAAGCAAGTGCCGGAAGAATTCCTTAAAATGATCGTCGTGCACGAGCTCGCCCATCTAAAAGAAAAAGAACACGATAAGGCCTTCTATAAACTCTGTAGCTACATGGAACCTAACTACCACCAGTACGAATTGGATTTGCGTTTGTATCTGACGCAGATGGAAGTGTTTGGCGATACGGTTTGGGAATAGCAGGCACTATTTGCAACGTGGCAAAAATCCTTTCTAGTTGGATTACACTAGCGTTTTAGAATATTCCGGCAAACACCATGGCCTATCTACTCGCTCTCGATCAAGGTACCTCCAGTTCGCGCAGTATTATCTTTGACGACGCTGGCAATATCGTCGGCTCGGCACAGCAAGAGTTCAAACAACTATTTCCGCAGCCGGGTTGGGTCGAGCATGACCCAATGGAAATCTGGGCCAGCCAGTTAGCCACCGCCAACGAAGTGCTGCGCAAGACCGGCATCACGGCGGCGAATATTGCGGGCCTGGGTATCACCAATCAACGCGAGACTACCATTGTCTGGAACCGCCAGACTGGCGTGCCGATCTTCAATGCCATCGTCTGGCAAGACCGTCGCACTGAAGCGTATTGCACGCAATTGCGCGAGCAAGGCCACGCCGCAATGATTCAGCAAAAAACCGGGCTGATACTCGATCCGTATTTCTCCGCGACTAAGTTGAAATGGATACTTGATCATGTCCCCAATGCGCGACAGCAGGCCGAACGCGGTGAACTGGCATTTGGCACGGTAGACACCTGGCTGGCCTGGCAATTGAGCGCAGGACAATGTCACGTTACCGACGTCAGCAATGCCTCGCGCACCATGCTGTTTAATATCCATACAGGTGCCTGGGATGAAGAGCTGCTGGCCTTGTTTGAGATTCCGCGTGCGCTCCTACCTGAGGTACATCCATCCAGCCATCGCTTTGGCAGCACGCAGTTATTTGGCGCGCAAATTCCCATCGCGGGTATCGCCGGCGACCAGCAATCGGCACTGTTCGGCCAGGCTTGCTTTAAACCCGGCATGGCAAAAAACACCTACGGTACCGGCTGCTTTCTTTTGCTAAATACCGGCAGCAAATGTGCCACTTCCAGCAATGGCCTGATCAGCACCAGCGCCTGCCAAATCGACGCGCACGCACAATATGCGCTGGAAGGCAGTGTCTTCATCGGTGGCGCAGTGGTACAGTGGTTGCGCGATGGCCTGAAGGCGATTGTCCACTCGGCCGATGTGGAAGACCTTGCGGCGAGCGTGGCCGATTCCGCTGGAGTAGTGTTTGTGCCCTCATTCACGGGCCTCGGCGCACCGTATTGGGAACCCTCCGCCAAGGGCGCTATTCTGGGTTTAACGCGCGGCAGCACGGTCGCCCATATTGCGCGCGCCGCAGTAGAATCCATCGCATTCCAGAGCACCGTTTTATTGCAGGCAATGAACCGCGATGCGGCCACCCCGATCACTGAATTGCGCGTCGACGGTGGCGCCGCAAGCAACGATCTCTTGCTACAATTTCAGGCAGATTTATTGGGCATACCTGTGATACGCCCGAAGATCACCGAGACCACCGCATTGGGTGCGGCCTATCTTGCCGGCCTGGCGGTCGGGGTGTATCAAGGGCTGGCGGAATGCGCGCAGCAGTGGCAGGAGCAGAGGCGCTTTTCACCGCAAATGAGCAGGGATCAAGCAGGCAGCTTAATGCAGGATTGGGAAAAAGCCGTAGCAAGAGTACGATAAATTTTAAGTTCAAAAGTAAGCTCATCAGCAGCCTCAAATCATCCACAAAAGGAGTCATCAATGAAAATACTAAAATGGGTATTCGGAATAATACTGAGTTTGGTCATCCTCATTCTGGCAATTGCCATGATGCTACCGAACGAATATGCGGTCACGCGCACGATCACAATCAAGGCACCGGCCGAGAAGATTTATGCCCTGGTCGTCGACCCTAAAGAATGGAAAAAATGGTCGGTGTGGAACCAACGCGATCCGGCCATGCAAATGACATACTCCGGCCCGGCGACAGGTGCCGGTGCAGGCTGGGATTGGCAAAGCAAGACGCAGGGCAACGGCGGTATGAAATTCACCTCTGCTGTTGTAAATCAAAAGATCGATTACGAATTGCATTTTGAAGGCATGGGCCAGCCATCCACAGGAGCCATGCTGTTTGAAGCACAATCCGGTGCGACTAAAATTACCTGGTCCATGCACGGCACTTCAGAAGGTAATCTGATGATGAAATTATTCGCCCCATTTATGGATAAAATGGTCGGCCCTGATTTTCAGGCTGGTCTGGATAACCTTAAAAAATTAGCGGAACAAGACTAAACGAAGCGTGGGTTTATTCGATTTCGTCGTCCTCGCGAACGCGCTAATCGTTACCCATAAGTCCGGCGTGTAGCTTTTTGTTTTTAGCCCCCTCTCCCGCGAGCGGGAGAAGGGAGCTTAATCGGCACATCACTATTTGTGGGTAACACTTAGCGCGAGCGCGGGGATCCAGTTTTCAAGCTTTTCGCGAAGCGACATAATAGTAGTTTGAAAATTGGATCCTTGACTAAAGCATTCGGGGATGACAATTACTCTTTCGTCTCTTCCGGTTTACCTTCTGCCGCGCCCGCCGCCTTGACCGGCCAGGCCACACCCAGCCAAGCCGCATTCAATTCCTTTTGCTGTTCACTGACATGCTCAACGGCTTTCATCTTCGGCTTACCCTTAGTTTGCCGGATCGGTGTAATGGCGATTTCACGCAATTCATCACGGCGGAAAACTGCCAGCTTAATCGGCTCTTGCTGTTGTAGCCACAGGCGTTCGTTGAGATCTTTGCTGCTTAAACGTAGACCATTTGCTGCGATCAAAGTATCTCCCGCAACCACGCCGGCATTCCAGGCCGGACTATCACGCTCGACTTCGCTCACCTGAGCTAATTCTCCACCTTCACGTATGCTCCATCCAGTGAACCACTCTTCCTTTTGTTCCTCGTCTTTTGCACTCTCAACGGTAAACGCCAAACCAGCATTCCTGAATAAATCACTCAAAGGAATTTCCGCGATGCCATCCACGTATTGTGCCCACCAGGCTGACCAGTCACTTGCAGAGACAAATTTCAAGGCAGTGCGCACATCCGCTTCGCTATAACCACCCTGCTCGACCGTATGGTGTTGGTACAAGTAACGATGCACGTCTTCAAAACCTTTTTTGCCCAGAGTTTGACGACGCATTTCAATATCGATGGCCAGCGCCAATAACTCTCCTTTGCTGTAAATATTCACCGAAGCGTTACGGGCGCGTTCGCCCCGCCCATCTACCCACGCCTCAAAACTTGATTCAGCGGCACTCTGCTGAAAACGCCCTGGCTGGTGTTGATACGCCAGCACAGATTTGGCGAGCTCTTCCATATATTCGTCGCGCTTGATCAGGCCAGCACGCAGGCAGAGTAATTCACTGAAATAACTGGTATTGCCTTCCGCCATCCAGAGCAAGCGTGAGTAGTTTTCGCGCTGGTATTCATACGGCACCATCTCCTTAGGACGGTAGGCCTTGACGTTCCAGGTATGGATAAATTCATGCGCGGCCAGACGGATAAAACTGAGATAGCCTTTGCGTTCGGCAAACGACCAACGCGGTTTTTGCATGACTGTCGAATTCAAGTGTTCGGTCCCACCACCGACGCCATCAGTCGCATGCACAATGAACAGATAACGCTTGAATGGAAATGCGCCAAATAGTTTTTGTCCAGCTTCGACAACTTTCTTCAGATCCGTCGCCATTTTTTTACCGTCGTAATTGCCACGACCCCAAATCGCCAGCTCTATCGTATGGCCGTCGACTTCAAAAGTATGAAACTCATGTTCACCGGTTTCTATCGGTGTATCGATCAGAATTTCGTAATTTTTTGCCACGAAACAATGTTCGCACGCGCCCTTATCCATACCAGAACGCGAGACCCAAGTTTTTGGTGTCTCCAGGCTTACCTGCACTGCCTGTTGCTTGAAGGGCGCCGCATACATCAAGACGCCACTGGCATCCAGGTAAGCATGCGTGTCATCAATGTGTAAGGTCCGTTCACCCAAGGCATTCGCATACACTTCGTACGTCACCTTGACCGCATCACCCGCCTGGGTTTTTATTTGCCAGGTGGCTTTATCCGTTTTAGTAAAAGCTAATACTTTTCCTTGTGCATTGGTCGCCACAAACTGCCGGACATTCTTTCCCAGATTGAGTACTTCATATCTGCCGGTACGCCAAATCGGCATTTGCACATCCAGGGTTTTTCCTTGCACCGCGGGAAAATTAATCTGCACTTCGGCTAAATGCTGCGCGGCGTTACTGATCTTGATGTGATATTGCACTTCCGCGCGGACTGATGATGCAACTGAGAGGTAAAACAGACTAAATAACACTAATAATATCTTTTTCATCGCTTCTTTTTCTTAAGTTTGGTCGGTTGAAGAATGGGGAATGTAAAACCATTCGAACCTTAGAAGTATTTCTTAATTGCGCCAATATCACAAGTGGCATATTTCATCAAAGCTTCATTGAGCTGTCACTATCTTGTCATTTTCTCTCCCTACAGTGAAGCGAACAAATGCCAAGTCGCGCTGATAAAGGAGAGAATAATGAATACAAAAACCCTGATAGATACTGCCGTCATTAATCCCACTAAATCAGGCAGAAAAGGTTTTTCCGATCACCTGTTCACACGCTGGTTCAACCGTTTGGTGTATGCCCAGACCTGGGAAGATCCACAGTCTGATTTAGAGGCATTACAACTTAAGCCCGGGGCAAATATCTTGACGATTTCTTCGGGAGGCTGCAATGCGTTGGCGTATCTGTCCGCCAATCCCGCGGCAGTACATGCGGTCGATCTGAATGGCGCACATTTGGCGATGCTGGAAATCAAGAGGCAGGCAATTAAACATTTGCCTGATTACGATGCCGTTGTGCACTTCTTGGGAAATGCTAGCCAGGCAGATAATCTTAAGCGCTATAAACGACATGTTCGCCCGCATTTACCGTTTGACGCCAGCGCATTTTGGGAAAGTAAATCACTCTTGGGCAAAGCGCGCTATCACTACTTTACAAACAATGCCTATCAACACGGTCTACTCGGAAATTTCATCGGCATTGCGCACTGGTTTGTCCGCATGATGGGTGGCGATTTGAAGAAGTTAGCCAGCGCACGCAATATGCAAGAGCAAAAAACTTTGTTTGAAGAGTATCTGGCGCCCGTATTTGAAACACGTATATTCAAATTTTTGGCTAAACAACCGTTTGCGTTGTATAGCCTGGGGATAGCGCCAACACAATTTTCAACATTAAAAATTGACGCAAAAAATGACTTACATTTACTCTTCAAAGAAAGGATACGTCATCTGGCCTGTGATTTCCCTTTAGAAGAAAATTGCTTTGCCCACCAGGCATTTGCGCGCCAATACGATACATCCAAGCAAGCGGCATTACCTATGTATTTACAGAGGCAACATTTTTACTCCTTGCGCAGCAATATTGACCGTATCTACCCACACCATACCAATCTCACCAATTTTCTGCGCCAGCAACCACGCGCTTGTATGGATGCCTATTTGTTCTTGGATGTGCAGGATAGTATGGATCAAGGGCAAATAACCGAGCTATGGGAAGAAGTGACACGCACCGCTGCGCCAGGCGCTAAAGTGGTATTTCGTACAGCCGGATCTGAATCTCCGTTAGAAAAAATATTACCGTCCCGACTAACTTCTGCCTGGAGCACTGACCAGGAACAGAATCGCAAATTGCTGGCAAGCGATAGATCGGCGATCTACGGCGGTATGCATTTGTATATAAAAAATTAATTAAAGCTGATTGCTGACAAAATAGCTTTTAAATAATTTTAACTAAAATCGAGCTGTGGATAAGTTTATGGATATCCACAGGACAGCTTGTGCAAAAAGAGATTTTGTTCAACGCGGGCAAATCTTATCCAGAATCTGTTCTTTTTCAATACACCCATTTTCAGGGTATTTATCTTTTCTCTAATATTTTGATTTATAAAGGAAATAAGAACTTATCCACAAAAAATGCCATGGTTAACTATTACTACTATTTATATATATAAACTTATTGTAAACAACAAACCAAGGTCCTTTTTTAAAAAATCTTCCCTTCAATAAAATTTACCGCTTATTTTTAAAGACTTTTAAATTAATTTCCCTTCATCAAACTTCATGCCGTCCCTAAGCAATCCAGACTTAGCTAATGGCGACTTAAAAACTTATTTATGGGTGGACCCTGCGGGGCTAATGAAAATGACGCCACGGGCCTGAATTGCCGCCAAGCTGCATTCAGGTCATGGCGAACAGGATCCTGTCCAAAAAAGGGAATTAATCGAGATGGCGCTGGAATTGTGGATAAATACGTGGATAAGCCCACTACAAAACTTGAATAAGCCTGACTTACTCATCCATAAGAAAATCTATCCAATAACTATCCTTGTTTCATACAGGCGAAATATGACTGCTTATCTTTTTTGTAAAGCGTTGATTTTAAAAAGAAAAACTGCCTTATCCACAGAAAAGTAGTGACGTTAACTATTACTACTATTTATATATATAAACTTGTTATTATTAAACAGAGAGAGCTTTGTTTTTGCTAAAAAAACAATTTAAGACCTTAACCAACTCAAGATAAGTGCAGCAACGCAAGCCAAAATCAAAACTATACTGAACCAGGCTGCAATTATTGTGGCTCTGCCAGACTTGGCATTGCCCATCAGCACAGGGTCATTCGCCAATAGCGCCAAGGCAATCACATGCAATGGCAACAACACAGCATTCACCACCTGACTGGAATAAATCAAAGGGATTAAAGGTAGGCCAGGTAAAGACACCACACTTGCCGCCGCCACAGTCAAAGCGACAAAGGCGGCATAAAAAAATTGGAAGTGTTTTGAATCCAGATCTAAAGACGCTGGCGCGCCAATACCTTCGGCAATCGAATAAGCGGTCGCTAAAGGCACTATAGCGGCTGCCAGCAGCGATGCACCAAGTAAGCCAGCTCCAAATAGCACCGTGGCAAATGAACCAGCCAGCGGCCTTAGAGCGATTGCGGCATCGCTTGCGTCATTAATATGAATCCCTGCACGATTCAGCGTCGCGGCACATGCCACTGCGATCGCCATACCGATGATGCCAGTCAGTAGCGAGCCGATAACAACATCGACCCTTTCCCACTTTAAATTGGCCACAGTAATTTTTTTATCAACCGCATAAGACTGAATGAAGGCCAGACCCCAGGGCGCAAGCGTAGTCCCCAAGGTGGCCGCAATGGCGATCCAGCCCAAATTATCTACCGGCAAATGTGGCACTACCGAGTTATGCCAGACCGCTGACCAATCCGGTGCCGCCAGAATCCCATCAATGATGTAAAGCGCCAAGGTGGAAGAAATAATCAGTAAAATTCTTTCGATCCGGTGAAATGATCCCAAGACAACGACCAATGAAATCAAGATAGCGGCGAGTGGTGAACTGATCCAGGTAGGAATACCGACTAAAGAAGCAGCGGCAGAAATGCCGGCATATTCGGCACAAATTGTTCCAAAGTTGGCAAAGATTAAACCTAGTACCGCAAAATAACCCAGGGTACGTCCCCAGCGTTCGCGTATCACGCCAACAAAACCCTTGCCTGTTGCTGCACCAATGCGAACTGCCATCAAATGAAACTGCAACAGCAAAATGGTCGAAGCTGGAATAATCCATAAAAGCCGGTAGCCGTGGTCAGCACCAAGCATAGAATAGGTAGTGATACCGGCCGGATCGTCATCCGATAAGCCTGCGAGTAAGCCTGGCCCTAATACCGCCAAGAATGCAGTAAAAGCACCTACACCCGCCGCACGAAAACGGGCGAATTGAAGCGCGATTCCACGTTTGTGATGGGCCACTGCATGAGGGGGAGCCCCTTTTTTTTCATGCAACTGACGAAGTGCATGATGTAAAGGTTTTCTATTTTTTTTGTGATTGGCCATACCTGCCTAGCAAAGAAAACTGAATTAAGACCAATTCAATAATATGCGCTAATGCGGGCGACCAATACTGATAAAAAACAAACATCAAGGCGGGGTTTAACCGGCTTCACAAATAATCTTGAGGAATTAAGGAGTTTGTAAGGCGTGTATCGCCTCGGCGGAAGAAGGAAGAAATCGTGTTCCGTATAAGGTATTGCCAGACAAAACCGAGGTCGCATATTGCACTGCCGGATCATTCCTGAAATTGTATGCAGACTGATTAAAATCAACTCTTAATGAACGGGCTGCGACTCTGACCGGGTAGGCGATTTGGATTCCGTTGACGTAGTTACCGTCATCGTCAATTACCATCAAAAATGCCATCAAATTTTCTACTGAGGTGGCATTATCTAATGTAGAGATAGAGTAACGGCTGGCATCATATAAAGACGAATACGGCTGCGCTAAATTACCCGGCATCTTAAATAGGACGATATTGCCCAGGACGAAAGTGACTACATCATTCCCGGTGTATCCCACGTAGCGGCCAGCCGCTGTTGTGAAATGTAAATCAGATCCGGTTGTACTGTTGAAATACTCCAGGCCAGAAATAGTTGGATGAGTTAAATATTCTATTCTCTCCTCTGGAACAAAAGGATGATGATCAACGACTTCAAGTTCAATATACGCCCCGCCACAACCTGAAAGGCTTAGACAGGCCAAAGCTAAGAGGGCAAAAATCTTCTTCATATTTTCTCCAGTGTGTTCCCCTATAACGTCGCTAGCCGAAATCAGTTGACTGGATTGTCTATCCTATAATTTTTGGATTTTCTCTGAAAAAATATTTGCTTTGGATAAAAAAAATCTTCTTGCGCCGAAGCGCAAGAAGATTTCTTTGAAACCGCATTTACCTAACGCGATTTCACGACCTTATTTGAATCGCGTTTAACTCTGCAAAGTCATCAAACTGGCATTACCGCCAGCCGCCGTAGTATTTACACATAATGCCCGTTCCGCTACCAGACGCCACAGAGGTGCTTCGGTCTCTTCGTGCATTTCAATCACCGAGACAATCGCGCCATCTTGCGCAGCAAATAATGGCTTGTATACCTTTAGCAAATTGCCTTCAATTAAAGCTATTTGCGCATCAGCCTGATCGGTTTCAGCTTGCACGATCTGGCTGCGCACTTCGCCAGGCAAACCGCTAGGCAAGATTTGCATGGTCATCGCAGGAAGTACAGGCGTGTTGCCGGTAGCGAGTACCGCAGCGATCTGATTTAGCAGGCAATTGACAGTACTCGCGGCGCAAAAAATCCGGCCACGTGGAGCAAACGCCAGTGTATTGGTTTCTCCGGTAGGGCCAGGTAATACCACGGTTATTTTGTATGGGCTGTTATGCGCATAACTGTCGGCTTGCAACGCGATTTTTTCATGGCCATGGGTTTTCGCCCAGACTAATAAAGACTCTAATGATGCAGGCGCTTGCCGCTCGTAGACTGTGTGTCCGCCAAGTGCGCCAGAGGCATTTTTTTGCAAGCGTTTCAGATACAAAGGTCCGCCAGCTTTCGGGCCTGTGCCGGATTTACCTTCACCGCCAAATGGCTGCACACCAACTACCGCACCGACGATATTGCGGTTGACATAAATATTCCCGACGTGGGCGCGTTCTGTGATGAAGGCGATGGTTTCATCGATACGTGTGTGGATACCAAGTGTCAAACCAAAACCGCTGGCATTGATAGCGTCGATCAATGCAGGCAGATCATTGCGCTCATAACGTAAGACATGCAGTACCGGGCCAAATACTTCCTTGCTTAACTCAGAAAGCGAGTTGATCTCGATCACGGTTGGCGCGATGAAAGTACCTTTTTTGCAGGACAAAGGCAAATCAAGCGAGTAGAAATTTTTGGCTTTTTCACGGATACCATCGATATGGCTTTGCAAGGCTTTTTGCGCGTCTGCGTCGATTACCGGACCGATATCAATCGCCAAATGATCTGGTTTACCAACGCGTAATTCCTGCATCGCGCCCTTCAGCATTTCCAGGGTTTTGTCGGCGATGTCCTTTTGCAGACACAGTACACGCAAGGCGGAACAACGTTGGCCAGCGCTATCAAAGGCAGATGAGAGCACATCGTTCACCACTTGTTCTGGTAAGGCGCTACTGTCGACGATCATGGCGTTTTGCCCGCCGGTTTCTGCGATCAGGGGGATGTCGATATTTTCTGCCAGCGAACGTTTTACCAGGGTGCGGTTGATGATCTGCGCCACTTCGGTAGAGCCGGTAAAGATCACGCCTTTAACCCGGCTATCGGCGACTAATTGCGCACCAACCACCTCACCGGTACCAGGCAAGAACTGCAACGCACCGCGTGGTACACCGGCTTCGTGCATGAGTTGGATCGCACGGTAGGCGATCAAAGGTGTTTGTTCCGCAGGTTTGGCCAGCACCACGTTACCGGCCGCCAGGGCGGCGCTGACTTCACCGATGAAAATCGCCAGAGGGAAATTCCATGGGCTGATACACACCACAGGGCCAAGCGCCAGAGTATTCGGCTGCGACTCAACTTGTGCAGCGTAATAACGTAAAAAGTCCACCGCTTCACGTACTTCCGCCAAGGCATTTGGCAAGGATTTGCCCGCTTCACGAATGGCCAGTGCCATGAAATCCAGCGTCTGCGCTTCGAGTAAATCACCGGCCTTTTTCAAGATACTGGCGCGTTCGACAGGCGCGACGGTTTGCCAATCCATCGCGTAATTTGCCGCTTCCGCCAAGGCAGTTTGCACATCTTGCGCATCGGCTTCGATAACATGACCGACGATATCCTGATGATCGGCAGGATTAGTCACCGCACGCGAACTCGTAGCCGATACCTGACCCAGCAGCAAAGGCGTTGCCGTCATTACTTGCTGGCCACAGGCCGCAAAATGTTGCGCAATTTCTTGTAGAGTAAGTTCATTACTAAAATCCAGGCCGGCCGAATTTTTACGTTCCTTGGCAAATAAATCAGCTGGCAACGCGATGCCTGAATGTGGCCGACCTGCGAGTTCATTCGCGATAATAATAGGATCAGCGATCAGGGATTCGATAGAGATATCTTCATCGACGATCTGATTTACAAAAGAAGAATTCGCACCGTTTTCCAGCAGACGCCGCACCAGATAAGCCAGCAAGGTCTGATGCGAACCGACCGGCGCATACACGCGACAAGGCTTATTCAGCTTATCCCTGCCGACCACTTGATCGTACAAAGTTTCACCCATGCCATGCAGACATTGGAATTCATAATCCGTGATATTCGCTTCTTGTGCCCAGGTGTAAATCGTCGAGAGCGTCAAAGCATTATGCGTGGCAAACTGCGGATAAATCACATCGGTTGCGGCCAAGAGTTTTTGCGCACACAGCAGATACGAGACATCGGTATACACCTTGCGGGTATACACCGGAAAGCCGTTCAACCCGTCGACTTGCGCGCGCTTGATTTCAGAATCCCAATACGCGCCTTTGACCAGACGTATCATCAACTTGCGGCCACTGCGGCGCGCCAGATCGACCAGATAATCGATCACATACGGACAACGTTTTTGGTAGGCCTGCACCACAAAACCTATGCCGTCAAAACCAGCCAGATCAGGGTCAAACGCCAGCGCTTCCATCATATCGAGCGAGAGCTCCAGGCGGTCGGCTTCTTCCGCATCAATATTGAGGCCGATGTTGTATTGCTTGGCGATCAGCAGAAGTTTTTTCAGCAGCGGCAAGAGCTCATTCATGGTTCGCGAACGTTGCGCCCGCGAATAACGTGGATGCAGTGCAGATAATTTGACTGAGATACCCGGGCCGTCTTTAATCCCACGCCCATTCGATGCCTTGCCAATCGCATGAATCGCGGTTTCGTAAGACTTGAAATAAAACGCTGCATCATGTGCGGTCAGTGCCGCTTCGCCCAGCATATCGTAGGAATAACGATAGCCGCGCTTCTCATTATCGAGACTATTTTTCAGCGCTTCCTCGATAGTTTGGCCAGTGACAAATTGATTCCCCAGCATGCGCATCGCCAAATCTACGCCCTTGCGTATCAAGGGCTCGCCACCTTTGGTGATCAGACGGCCAATTGCAGCACTGAGACCCTGATCGCTATTCGTGGTGACCAGTTTGCCGGTAACCACCAAGCCCCAGGTCGCCGCATTGACAAATAACGAGGGAGATTCACCGAGATGTTTGTGCCAGTCACCCTTGCTGATTTTGTCCGCGATCAGGCGGTCTGCAGTTTGACTGTCGGGAATACGCAACAAAGCCTCGGCCATACACATCAGGGCCACGCCCTCTTCCGAGGACAAGGAAAACTCATGCATCAAGGCATCAACGCCAGAGGCGCGTGTGCGTTTTTGCCGCACCGAACTGACCAATTCATGCGCCAATGTATTGATCTTGCCAACCGCCGCCGGATGGGCTTGCATGTTCGCCAGCAGCCAATTCACAGAGGCCACTTCATCGCGTCGATAGACTTCGGTAATCGCGCGCCTTAGTGCAGAAGCACCTTGAATTAACTCGGCTTGCAAAGCTTGAAATGGCAGTGCCGTTGAATTTTGATTCGATGTTGGATTCATAATATTTTCTAAAAGCAAATTAGATTTAATTGTATAGTCGATCTCAGATGATTAATTCTGGAATTATCCACAGTTGGCGAAATTTAATATTTCATGCGACAATTCCACCAAATATTATCAATCATCACTGTGACTTCTTATGCTAGACAAAATCAGTAAAAGAATATTGGCCGAATTACAAAATGACGGCCGTATCAGTAACGTAGAACTCGCCACGCGCGTGAATCTTTCTCCCGCTGCGTGCCTGGAGCGGGTCCGCAAGTTACAAGAGTCTGGCTACATCTTAGGCTACACCGCGCAACTTAATCCTCATTTATTGGATGTGGCTTTGCTGGTGTTTATTGAGGTGGTGCTAGACCGCACTACACCTGACGTATTTGACGCCTTTAAACGTGGGGTACAGGCTATTCCTGAAGTGCTGGAATGCCATATGGTGGCCGGTGGTTTTGATTACCTGGTTAAGGCGCGCGTCAAGGACATGAACGCCTATCGCGATTTCCTCGGCAAATCTTTATTGCAGCTAAGCGGTGTGCGTGAGACGCATACTTATGCTGTGATGGA
>JAZJYB010000289.1:0-6236 GCA_040390685.1 Pseudomonadota bacterium
CGTCACCGCCCAAAGCCGCGCCCAATGCTTCGGTGGCTGCGTTCATTTGCGCTTGCGAATCGCCGGATTTTTGCGCGTTTTCCATCTTCTTGCCAGCTTCAGCCATTTTTTCGCCCATCTTGGCCAGTTCGCCCATGGCAGCCGTGGTTTCGGCTGATGGTGAGTTTCGTCCCATGCGCATTCCGGACATGGCGGACATGCCACCGAACGCACCAACGACTGCCATGACGATGACCATCAAAACGATAGAGCAAATGACCGAGACTGCGGTATATGCGACTGCTTTTTCTTCTGGCGCCTTCATTAAAACCGGCAAACCAAGATATAGGATGTAGATGCTATACAGCGCAGCCAACAGACCCAACATCCCAAGAGAAGGAATAATATTCACGATCCCGACGATCCAGGCCGGAGTGAAAGCAAAGGCGGTCACCTTCAAAGCCTGCATAGGATTTTTTTCACCACCAAAACTAGGTGCAAGCGCATTGATAATCAGGGAGATTAAATAAATGCTGACCAGGCCCAAGACGAAACTTAAGATCAAGGTGACCAGACCAGCCATTACCGGGGTCTGGATATTGCCAATGAAAGGCACACTCATTCCTATAAAACTCATCCCGATAAAACTTGCCACTGCAGGGATCGCCGACAAGGGAATAATGTAGCCCTTGAACAGTTCGGCAGTGGTCGTGCTCTCGGCCTCAATCACTGGCCATTCGGTTTTCGGGTTAAGGCTGATATTGGTGGCACGCTGGATTAGATTCATTGTTTTTCTCCTTTTGTTGAGCAAAATATTTGATGACACAGCTGTGTCGCACTGCACTAGACCAAAAACTTATCTCCATTGAAAACTATGCCCGCTCCTACCAATGGAAATTGTAAGAAAAATAATGGTACGTCTGTTTTTGTTCGTGCGCAAATTATTTTCTGCGTGTTCGCCCCAAGCTGGCGACAAATGCAACATATGTGAAGTACTATTTAAGCCTCAAGCTACGTCATCGGACGTTTCGCTTCTTAAGTTCGTCTTGGTCGGGGCCAATTTCACCCAAGATAATATTAATTAAGAAGCGCATTTTTAAGCAATTTTACTTTTTGATTATGCCTATTTTTGAAACCAAACTGAGCGACCGCGCTCACATCCAGCAACGATTAGTTGATCTGCCTAAACCCGTCGTGATGACTAACGGCGTGTTTGATATTTTGCACCGTGGCCATGTGACATATCTGGCGCAGGCCAGGGCGCTCGGGGCTTCATTGGTGGTGGCGGTGAATACCGATGCATCGGTAAAACGATTGGGCAAGGGCGATGATAGACCCCTGAATACGTGTGCCGACAGGATGGCGGTATTGGCGGCATTAGAATCGGTTAGTTTAGTTGTCGATTTTGATGAAGAAACCGCCTTGCAAGCTGTAGTAGCGGTGCGACCCGACATTTATGTCAAGGGCGGCGATTACGATATGACTGCAATCCCGGAAGGCCGGGCGGTGCTGGCTTATGGCGGGCAAGCTGTGGCGATTGATTTTGAGCATGATCGCTCGACCAGTAAATTATTGGCAAAGGTCAGGTCAAACTAGGCGCGCACTTTTTCGTGACCATCGCCTGGCATAAAAAAAACAGACTCCGCTAGAAAAAGCTGACATCTGTTTTATCTGACGGCGATTTGAATAGTTGCATTGCGCCTGAAAAATGCGTGCGTCATTTTGTGAATATTAAGCGCCGCCAGAAAAGTCATTCTGGCGCCATGCTTCATAAATTACGACCGCCACAGCATTGGATAAATTCAGGCTACGATTATCTGGCCGCATCGGCAAACGTATACGCTGTTCTAGCGGAAACGATTCTCGCAATGATGATGCCAGGCCTCGTGTTTCTGAACCAAATACAAAAAAATCCCCAGCCTTGAACGCAAGCGATGAAAAGGTGGAGGAGCCGTGCGTAGTCATGGCGAACATGCGTGCCGGATCCGGCTGTTCTGCGTCTAAAAACGCCTGCCAATTTTTGTGTACCTTCATGGTCGCGTAATCGTGATAATCCAGGCCCGCACGCTTCATTTTGCTGTCATCCAGAGGGAAGCCCAAAGGCTCAATCAGATGCAGTTGCGCACCGGTATTGGCGCAGAGGCGAATAATATTGCCGGTGTTTGGCGGAATTTCCGGTTCGACTAAGACTACATGAAACAAGATAACGTCCTTTATTAATTATTTGAAGAGTTTGCCATGATAGCTGACAATTCAGCTATCAATGAAGTGGCGTTCTGGCAAAGACGTAATTGCTCACTTTTGCCGCGCCGAAGCGCTTAAGCAAGGCGGCAATCTCATTTAAGGTTGTGCCCGTCGTCATTACGTCATCCACCACGCCTATGTGTTTGCCGCGGATGAGTTCAATGGCGGCGCTGTCAAGCGTAAAAGCGTTGCGTACATTTTTATGTCTATCATCTGGATGCAGGCTACTTTGTTGCGCGGTTTCCCGACTCCTGTGTAGGAGTTGCGGGTAAAGCGGGACACCTAAATGCTGCGACAAGGGTCTGGCAATCTCTAGTGACTGATTGAATCCCCGCTCGACCAAGCGCTGGCGTCCTAAAGGCACGGGACATAACACATCGCATAACGACTGCTGAAGTTCTTTTAAAGCGGCATCACGCAACATTTCGGCAAATAGCGTTGCGATAGCCAAGCGATGACCGAACTTATATGCCAAGATCAGTTGATCTGTGGGCGCAGCATAGTTGCAGACAACCACGGTATGGTCGAAGTTTGGCACAGTCGCCAGACAATCGCCGCAACGCTGATGACTGTCTGATATGGATAGGGGGATGGCGCATTGCACGCAGCGCGGTGTGCCGTCTTTAAAAAATTGCTGATGACAGTCAAGGCATACAAGTGTTTCGCATGGTTTACTGCAAAGCACGCAGGAACAGGGAAGCAATGTCTCAATAACTTGGCGAAATTGTTGCGTGAGTAGATGTTGCAATGCTGGCATAGGCGCGCTGATTGATAAAGGTGGATAGCTGGTGACAAATATCGTTAGCAAACGTGTAAACTATTGCATTATCGCACTCGACTGAAGTTTGCGAATTTATTGTTTATACACCAATTTACGACACTAATTTATGACACTAAGTGCGCCCATTGATTTGCAACTTGTGCGCCAGCTTTTCGCGCGCCAGGATAGGCTTGCGCCCTCGAATTTTTTACGCCGTGAAATCGCCGGACGCATGCGCGAAAAACTTGAGCTGATCAAGTTAATCCCGGAAAGTGTGCTTGACGCCGGCTGTGGCGAGGGTGCTGATCTGGCGCAATTGCAAACGTATTATCCAAAGTCACACTTGCTCGGAGTAGATGCTTCATTTGCCATGTTGGCAGCCGGCCTGCAACAACAGCACGACGTGAAGAGTTCGATTGGGCGTTTTCTGGATAAGTGGCTGCCATCAAATGCGCGCGCAGGCTCAACTTCTGGAATTGCTTGCGCTGATTTTTCTTGCCTTCCGTTGGCGAGTAATAGTGTTGATTTGCTTTGGTCCAATTTGGCCTTGCATTGGCACCCCCAAGCTGATCTGGTCTTTGCCGAATGGCGCAGAGTCTTGCGCACCGAAGGCGTCCTGATGTTTTCATGTTTTGGTCCAGATACATTGTTGGAGCTGAGGCAGGCGTTTTCAACAATAGACCAATTTCCACATACTTTGCCTTTCGTCGATATGCACGATTTTGGCGATATGCTGGTTAATTGTGGTCTTTCCACGCCAGTCATGGATATGGAGAAATTGACACTGACGTATGAAAGTGTTGATAAGTTATTTGCCGATGTCCGTGCACTCGGTGGCAATCCGCTCTTGAGCCGTCGCCATGGTTTGTTGGGCAAGCATGCTTATCGCCGTTTGCGCGCTGAATTAGAAAAAACACGCAATCGAGATGGCCGCATCCCGCTGACATTTGAAGTGATCTACGGTCATGCATTTAAGCCCATTCCGCAAAAACTTGCTTCCGGGGAAACGATTGTCCATATGAATTTTCCCAAAAAACAACTTTAATTCAAATCAAGTTTTTTTGATTTGCCTGGATTTTGATCCTCTCGATTAAGCAATTATTAGGCAATTATTGCGATGGATCATGGTTGGAGTCTGTGAATTCTGCTTGATTTTCTCTTGATGTAGAGCAGCTTTACACCTTATACTCTCGCAGTTGCGGAAGTTGTGAATGTTAATTTAGACACTTCTAAGAAAAAATTTAAACAGGGTTTTGGGGAAATCATGAAAGATGCTAAGCGATTACAGTCGTTAATGCTGGGTGCTTCGCTCATGGCAGCAGGCTTGCCAACTTGGGCGGCAGTAAAAGATAGTCAGGGCGGTCCTGCGGTGCTTGAGTTGAACTTGCAAACGCCAGTGACAAAAATCGCGGAGCAAATATATTCCTTGCATAATTTAATGCTGGTAATTTGCCTGGTGATTTTTGTTGCAGTGTTTAGTGTGATGTTTTATTCAATTTGGAAGCATCGTAAATCGCAAGGACATAAAGCGGCAACTTTCCATGAGAGTACATCCGTTGAGATGTTGTGGACTATCGTTCCATTCATTATTGTTATTGGTATGGCTTTGCCAGCGACCAAGACACTGGTGGCGATGAAGGACACCTCAAATGCAGATATCACCATTAAAGTCACTGGCATGCAGTGGAAATGGGGTTACGACTACCTTAAAGGTGAGGGGCAAGGAATTTCTTTCCTGTCAACGTTAAAAACACCAAGAACGCAAGTCGGCGCGCCAGGTGTATTGCCCTCGGAAGAGCGTGGCGATAACTACTTGATGGAAGTCGATAACGAAGTTTTCGTGCCAGTCAATAAAAAAATTCGCATGATTACAACCGCGAATGATGTCATTCACTCCTGGTCGATCCCTGCATTCGGCGTCAAGCAAGATGCGATTCCGGGATTCGTTCGTGATACTTGGTTTAAAGCAGAAAAAATCGGTGTTTATCGTGGCCTGTGTTCAGAACTGTGCGGTAAAGAACATGCCTTTATGCCTATCGTTGTCAACGTCGTATCTGAAGATGACTACAAAAAATGGGTAGAAACCAAACAAAAAGAAATGGCTGCGAATGCCGATGATCCTAGCAAAGTCTGGACCATTGATGAATTGAAGCAGCGCGGCGAGAAAGTATATGCGGCAAATTGCGCAGTCTGTCATCAGGCAACAGGTAAAGGCGTACCGGGTGCATTCCCGGCATTGGATGGCTCCGCTATCGTGGCAGGCCCTAAAGCGGCGCAGTTAGCTGTTGTTATGAATGGTAAAAATGCGATGCCAGCTTGGAAAGCTACTTTGTCTGATACAGAAATTGCAGCGGCGATCACCTATACCCGCAACAACTGGTCGAACAAATCCGCCGAGAATATCGTCCAGCCAGCCGAAGTTTTGGCCGCGCGTAAGTAATTGAACAGGAGATAGAGATGAGCACCACAGTAGTCGATTCAGCACACGATCATTCTCACGGGCACGATGACCACGGTCACGATGCTCCACATGGTTTTACGCGCTATTTATTCGCCACCAATCATAAAGACATCGGTAATTTATACCTGATTTTTGCTTTCACCATGCTGATGGCTGGCGGTGTCATGGCATTGTTGATACGTAGTGAATTATTTCAACCAGGTTTGCAATTGATGCAGCCAGAGTTTTTCAACCAGCTCACTACCATGCACGGTCTGGTGATGGTTTTCGGTGCGATTATGCCGGCCTTCGTTGGTTTTGCAAACTGGATGATTCCTATGCAAATCGGCGCCGCCGATATGGCGTTTGCCCGTATGAATAACTTCTCATTCTGGTTAATGCCTCCCGCAGCTATTTTGTTGATGGGATCGTTCTGGGTACCAGGTGGCGCAACTGCCGCTGGTTGGACTTTGTACGCACCATTGTCGACACAGATGGGCCCAGGAATGGATATGGCAATTTTCGCTGTCCATATCATGGGTGCTTCTTCCATCATGGGTTCGATTAACATCATTACTACCATCCTGAACATGCGCGCTCCTGGCATGACACTTATGAAGATGCCGATGTTTTGCTGGACCTGGTTGATTACAGCTTATTTGTTGATCGCCGTTATGCCTGTGTTGGCTGGCGCTATCACCATGACTTTGACAGATCGTCATTTTGGCACTTCCTTCTTTAATGCTGCTGGCGGTGGTGATCCTGTGATGTATCAACACATTTTCTGGTTCTTCGGACATCCAGAGGTGTACA
>JAZJYB010000290.1:0-2409 GCA_040390685.1 Pseudomonadota bacterium
AGCCCCCGGCCACAATTTCATTTCCTTATTCTCGAATACGGCTTTCACCTTGACCGTACCGGAAGCTGCATCGACGGCATTGTCAACAAACGACAACTTGCCTTTAAACTGCGTCGCATTATCCGGGATGCGTGCCAGCACAAAACTGTCGTTGCGTTTCATGCTTTCCAGCGCATCAGGTAAATTGCGTTGCGGCAGTGGAAAGCTAATCGTGATCGGGTCCATCTGGGTGATGGTTACCAGCGGCACCGAGCTGCCATTGGCTTGCACCAAGGAGCCAGGAAACACGCTGATAATGCCGGTTCGGCCCGACGCTGGTGCGACGATTCTGGTGTAAGTCAAACTGACCCGCGCCGCCGCTACTGCGCTTTTAGCGCCAGCCACAACTGCCTGCTGCGCTTGCAGCAGAGTCTGGCTGGTATCAACTGCACTCTGTGCCAGAAATTTTTTCTCGAAGAGTTCCTTGCTGCGGCTATATTGCCTTTGATTGTCAGCCAGTGTCGCCAGCTCTTTATCCAGCTGCGCCTGCGCCTTGGCGAGATTGACTTCATCGGCGCGGTTATCCAAAGTAAAAAGCAGATCACCTGCGTGGACAAACTGACCTTCCTTGATGTGTACTTTAGCGATGGTGCTGCTCACTTGCGGCCGGATCTCAACCGTATTCAGTGCAGTCACCACGCCGTTTGCTGACAACTTGACCGCAAAGTCGCGCTTTTGCGCGAGCGCCGTGGCAACCGTGACTGGCTTGTTGTTGGTGCTGTTGCCTATACTACTGCCGAGTGCGACATTGCTAGCTTCATCTTTGTGCAAAACCAGATACCCGGCAGCAGAGGCCGCGATGAGCGCACCCGCAATCAACGCAGTTTTCATTTTTTTCATCTTATTATTTTCCTAGAGCGAATCTTGAACAATCGTAGAGCAAATCTTTAGCAAAAGCGTCAGACCGGAAGTCAAAGCGATTAGTTCTTGCGAAGTACGTATCCTAACAAAGAAAAAGCCAGCTTTCAGGCTGGCTTTTTCTTTTATACTTTTCGTTACCAAATAAGCTTAGACCACAGCTCCATCAGTTTCGTCTTTCTCTTTAACTGGCTTGATCAGGTCTTCACGCTTCACGCCCAGCCACATAGCGATTGCGGCAGCGACAAACACAGAAGAATAGATACCGAACAAAATACCTATCGTCAAGGCTTTAGCAAAGCCGTTCAAAGTCGGCCCACCGATTAACAACATTGACAACACCATCATCTGGGTACAACCATGGGTAATCACAGTACGGGAAATTGTGCTGGTAATCGCGCCATTGATCACTTCAACCACTGTGGTTTTACGCTGCTTGCGGAAGTTTTCACGAATCCTATCAAAAATAACCACAGACTCATTCACCGAATATCCCAATACCGCCAAGACACCGGCCAAGACCGCGAGATTGAATTCCCACTGGAAGAAAGCGAAGAAGCCCAAAATAATCACCACGTCATGCAAGTTGGCGATGATGGCAGAAACCGCATACTTCCATTCAAAACGTATCGCCAGATAAATCATCACACCGACAATCACCATCGCCAAGGCATTCAGGCCATCTTGTGCTAACTCATCACCGACCTGGGCACCGACTAACTCTGTACGCTGCAGCTTTACGTCCGGGTCATGCGCCTTGAGTGCATCAAATACCTTGGCATTTTGTTGCTCTAAGTTAGTCCCGGCTTTTGGCAAAGGCAGGCGTATCACCACATCTTGCGCCTTGCCAAAAGTTTGCACTGGTACATCGGCAAACCCAAGCGCCTCGACTGTTTGACGTATCGCGACCACGTCGGCGGCTTTGGCGTAGCTCACCTCCATCACGGTACCGCCAGTGAATTCGACCGATAAATTCAAATGCTTCTGAAACAGGAAAAATACTGCAGCAACAAAAGTGACGGCAGAAATAACATTAAATATCAGCGCATGGCGCATGAAGGGAATGTCTTTTTTAATTCGGAATAATTCCATGATGTATCCCTTCCTTTATTCAGCGTTAATTGGTGTGGTCGTTGCTACAGCGGTGCCGTCAGTTGGCTTCCAGATCTGGCCGATAGAAACCGAAGTCAGTTTCTTCTTACGTCCATACCAAAAGTTCACTACGCCACGCGAAACAAAAACAGCCGAGAAAATCGATGTCATGATGCCGAGGCAATGCACAATCGCAAACGCCTTGATCGGGCCAGACCCAAATACCAACAAAGCCAAACCGACAATCAGGGTAGTCACGTTGGAATCGAGAATAGTTGCCCAGGCACGATCAAAACCAGTGGCGATAGCCGCTTGCGGCGCAGCACCGCCACGTAACTCTTCGCGGATACGCTCGTTAATAAGTACGTTGGCATCAATCGCCATACCGAGTGCCAACGCAATCGCGGCCATACCAGGCAA
>JAZJYB010000291.1:0-4016 GCA_040390685.1 Pseudomonadota bacterium
AACCCTGAAATTTTTACCTCTGCCCTACCCTATGCTGGACATTACGCAATAAAGCTGGAGATGAAGATGGATTGCTATGTGTATTACAAAACGGCGCAAGCGCAGGAGCTGCAAATCGTGCAGCAAGTAAAAATGATACGAGAACATCTCAATACGCGCTTGAATATGGACTTACACACAAACTTGCGGCGACGACCTGCGGCAGAAAACGGATTAGTCACGTGGATGGAAATTTACCATGACGTCACACATGCATTTGAGGTTGCACTGGCGGATGCGGTAAATCAGACCGAAATTATGTCGCTGATTCAAGGCCAGCGGCATGCGGAATATTTTGAGGATGCGATGTCATGTGCCTGATTGTCTTTGCCTGGAAAATAATTCCCTGCACGCCACTCATCGTTGCGAGTAATCGCGATGAATTTTATGACCGCCCAGCTTCAGCGGCCGATTGGTGGAAAGATTCGCCCCATGTATTTGGCGGTAAGGATTTGCAATCTGGTGGTACTTGGATGGGGGTGAGGACTTCTGACAACGCAGTTCCGCAAACAATCAAATTTTCTGCCATCACAAATATTCGTGCACCATCAAAATTTCGTCAAGACGCGCCATCCAGAGGTGCTTTAGTCGCAAATTACTTAACTAACCAGCTCTCGGCTAAGGAATATATAGACTCGATCAAAGACCAGGCAGATCTTTACAATGGCTTTAATCTTTTGATCGGTGACCAGAACGATTTGATCTGGTTTTCCAATAGCACAACCGACGATGAGCGCAACGGTCAACCGCTATCGCCAGGCATCTATGGCATCTCCAACGCCTCGCTCGATACGCCTTGGCCCAAGGTCGTCAAAACCAAGGCGGAGTTCGCCAGCTTGATCTGCCAGCGTGCACCGCAAGATGCTTATTTCGAGATGCTGTCAAACACCACCCAAGCGCCGGATTGCCGTTTGCCGGATACCGGTGTCAGTTTTGAGATGGAACGCGTTTTGTCGGCCGCATGTATAGAGTCTCCGACTTATGGAACACGGGTGTCCAGTCTGGTAAAAATTCATGACGATTATCCACCGGATTTTCAGGAGAAGTTATTGCGCTAGTTTGCTGATCGAACTTACAAAAAAAGAGGCGTTGCATAGGTCATATGCAACGCCTCTTTTTTATTGCATGCTTGAGTCTGTATTGCTAACTCAATTCTTCCAAACGCAATTTAGTGACGGTACCAAAAACAGAAGCAAGCGCCTCGATCTTGGCGATCGCCGCAACAATATTTTTCTCTTGGGTTTGATGGGTCAGCATGATGATATCGGTTTGTGATTCGCCTTCTGCCGGTTCTTTTTGTAGCATGGCGTCGATCGAGATTGATGATTCTGCCAAAATCCTGGTTACATCGGCAAGTACGCCAGCCTTGTCTGCAACGTGCATGCGCAAATAATAACTGGTGATAATTTCCGACATTGGCAAGATTGCCAGATCGCTCAAAGAGTTTGGCTGGAAGGCCAGATGTGGCACACGGTGTTCCGGGTCAGCCGTCGCCAGACGGGTGATGTCGACCAAATCTGCGATCACCGCGGAGGCAGTTGGCTCAGCGCCAGCGCCTTTGCCGTAATACAGCGTCGCACCAACCGCATCGCCTTGCACCAATACCGCATTCATCGCGCCCTCTACATTCGCTATCAGGCGTTTTTCTGGGATCAGTGTTGGATGCACGCGCAACTCTATGCCTGCGTCGCTGCGCTTCGTGATACCCAAGAGTTTGATGCGATAACCCAGCTGCTCGGCGTAGTCGATGTCTTTCGCTTCCAGCTTGGTGATACCTTCGATATGTGCTTTATCGAATTGCATCGGAATGCCGAACGCGATCGACGCCATGATTGTCGCTTTATGTGCGGCATCGACACCTTCGATATCAAAAGTCGGATCGGCTTCGGCATAACCCAGCGCTTGCGCCTGCTTTAATACAGTTGCAAAATCGAGGCCCTTGTCGCGCATTTCGGACAAAATAAAATTGGTTGTGCCATTGATGATTCCGGCTATCCATTGAATACGGTTTGCGGTCAATCCTTCGCGCAAGGCCTTGATAATCGGGATGCCACCAGCGACAGCTGCTTCAAACGCTACCATCACGCCTTTTTCTTGTGCCGCCGCAAAAATTTCGTTGCCGTGAGTCGCCAGCAAGGCTTTATTCGCAGTGACCACATGCTTGCCATTAGCGATGGCCTTTAGAACCAAGTCCTTCGCTATGCCATAGCCACCTATCAGCTCAATCACAATATCGATATCAGGATTAGTCACAACCAGATTGGCATCATTGACGATCTCGCATTCGCCATTGGTCAGTTCACGGGCGCGCTCCATATTCAAGTCGGCCACCATAGTAATTTCAATGCCACGGCCGGCACGACGCATAATTTCTTCTTGATTACGCTTTAAGACGTTGAATGTGCCGGAGCCGACAGTGCCTATACCTAATAGACCTACTTTGATGGGTTTCATAATATTTTCGCTAAGTTTCGTTAAATGCTGACTGAATAAATACAAAAAATAAATCTAAAAATTAATTGGTACCATGACGCTTGCGATAGCCTTCCAGGAAATTCGCAATACGTCCAAATGCCTCAGTTAAATCATCTGTGTTCGGCAAGAATACTACACGGAAGTGATCTGGGTTGATCCAATTAAATCCCGTTCCTTGCACCAATAAAACTCTTTGCTCGGTCAGCAATTCATGAATAAACTCTTGGTCGTCCTTGATCGGATACATCTTAGGATCAAGTTTAGGAAACATATACAAGGCCGCTTTTGGCTTGACACAGGTCACACCGGGGATATCAGTCAATAGCTTATGGGCGAGATCACGCTGCTTGAGTAATCGACCGCCAGGCCCGACTAAATCATTAATGCTTTGGTAGCCACCAAGCGCTGTCTGGATAGCGAATTGCCCTGGTGCGTTCGAACATAGGCGCATCGATGCCAGCATATTCAGGCCTTCGATATAATCCTTGGCATGTTTCTTTTCACCTGACACCACCATCCATCCAGCGCGATAACCGCAGGAACGGTAATTTTTCGACAAGCCATTTAAAGTCAGAAAAAGTACATCATCGGCGAGCGAGGCAATCGACGTATGCGTGGCTTCGTCATACAAAGTCTTGTCGTAAATTTCATCGGCAAACACGATAAGTTGATGTTGCCGCGCCACTTCTACTATCTGCAAAAGAAGCTCAACCGGATACAGTGCGCCGGTCGGATTGTTCGGATTGATAACGACAATTGCCTTAGTGTTAGGTGTGATTTTGCTCTTGATATCGTCGATATCCGGCATCCAGTCGGCACTTTCGTCACAAATATAATGGACGGGTGTACCACCGGACAAACTCACGGCGGCAGTCCAAAGCGGATAGTCCGGCGCTGGCACCAACACTTCGTCACCGTTATTGAGCAAGGCATTCATACCCATGACGATTAATTCAGAAGCACCATTGCCGATATAGATGTCTTCTATCGTGACGCCTTGAATATGCTTTTGTTGCGAGTAATGCATGATGGATTTACGCGGCGCAAACATACCTTTTGAATCGGTATATCCAGCGGCATTATGCATATTGAGTATCATGTCTTGCACAATCTCGTCCGGCGGACCAAAATTAAATACCGCAAGATTGCCAATATTGAGCTTGATGATTTTGTGCCCTTCATCCTCCATTTGTTTGGCTTTTTCCATCACCGGGCCGCGGATGTCGTAACAAACGTTGGCAAGTTTCTGGGATTTCTGTATAGGTCGCACTGAGCAATCTTTCAAATTGTGATGATAATTTGCTGCAAAAGTGCTTCAAAATGCTGCACTGCCGAATTTCCCATTTTGCCCAATACGCACCGTTTTATCAATCCGTTTTGCACAATTGTCTAATTTTATTTAGCTTGGGCCGGCATTTTCCTTCATTTGACAACTTTTATATGGTGAATGACGTAATTCAGGTATTTAAATTCCACTCTGAATAATTCGACAAAATTGCGCC
>JAZJYB010000292.1:0-6127 GCA_040390685.1 Pseudomonadota bacterium
TGCTAACTTACGAAGTTTCAACGACAGATTAAATGACATGATGATCCTTTGTTTTTGTTAAAACCACTCAACGCTAATCCAAGCGAAGAATAGACAAAAAAATGCCCCGAAAGTTCGGGGCATTTTTAAAAAGCAAAATATTTATTATTTCGCGTTCATTAATGCAACAGTGGTGTCTAACATGCGGTTAGAGAAACCCCACTCGTTGTCATACCAGCTAGATACTTTCACCAGACGGCCAGACACTTTAGTCAGTGTTTCGTCATAGGTACTGGAAGCTGGATTGTGGTTGAAATCTACAGAAACCAAGGGTGCCGTGTTGTAATCCAAAATACCCTTCAAGGCGCCTTCGGAAGCCGCTTTCAGGACTGTGTTGATTTCTTCTACGCTGGTATCGCGAGAGGCGATAAACGACAGATCAACCATGGAAACATTGATAGTCGGTACGCGGATCGCGAAACCATCGAGCTTGCCGTTCAGTTCTGGCAATACCAAGCCAACAGCGGCAGCAGCGCCAGTCTTGGCAGGGATCATCGATTGTGTAGCGGAACGGGCGCGACGCAAGTCTTCATGCATGACGTCAGTCAAGACTTGATCGTTGGTGTAGGAGTGGATCGTAGTCATCAAACCGTTGACGATACCGACGGAGTCATTCAACACTTTAGCCAATGGTGCCAGGCAGTTTGTCGTGCAGGATGCGTTGGAGATGACAGTATCAGTCGCTTTCAAGACGCTGTGATTCACACCGTAGACAACGGTCGCATCGACATCTTTGCCGCCAGGTGCGGAGATGATGACTTTCTTGGCGCCGCCAGCGATGTGCGCGGAGGCTTTTTCTTTAGTCGTGAAGAAGCCTGTGCATTCCAGCACGACGTCAACATTTAACGAACCCCAAGGAATATTCGCAGGATTGCGCTCAGCGAAGACCTTGATCTTGTCGCCGTTAACGATCATGGTATCGCCATCAACTGTAACCGTGCCAGGGAACTTGCCGTGCGCAGTGTCGTAACGCGTCAGGTGGGCGTTGGATTCTGCATTACCAAGGTCGTTAATCGCAACGATCTGGATATCATTTTTAAACTTGCCGCCTTCGTAATGTGCACGAAGGATGTTACGGCCGATACGGCCATAGCCGTTGATTGCGACGCGAATCGTCATGGTTCACTCTCCAAAAAGGATTAAAAATCATCAACAAAAAAACAAAAAAAATGGACTACAAAAAAACTAAATCACTTTTAATTTCAAGGTGCCGCTAGAAATTCAATTATCGGAATGCAGACCGAGGCGAAAACCACAGCAATACGTCGGTATTGCGAGGATTTGCAACGAAGGTATGCGTCCGAGAATTGGATTTATAGTGGTGCCTTAGTGCAGCGACGGCGAAGTCGGCAGCGCGTTTACCGATGCCATCAGCACCGATAAATCTTGCCAGCCATAACCCGCCTCCATCAAATCCAAACCATCCCAGCTAAATTTTTGTTCGAGCAATAAAGCGCCACCGAGCTCTTCATAAAAATTTCTAGCAATCGCATTCTCCGCGATCACCCATACCAGCAAACTATTGCTGCCTTGCGCCTGCAAAGTGCGCGCTACTTTTTGCACCATGCGCCGACCGATACCAGAACGTTGCCACGCCGGTCGCAAATACACGGCCGTCAATTCCGCCTTCATCTCAAGCTTAGGTTCGGGCAAGAGCATGCCGGAAGCAAAGCCAATGACCTGGCCTTCGCTTTCGGCAACAAATACGCAAATTCTTTCACCGGCAGCTGGCAAAGCTTCAAGTATCGTGCGCCAATGAATGACGCTTTCCGCCAGCTGCATGCTATCGAGATACTCGTCAGGAATCATGCCGCGGTAGGTCGCTAGCCAACTCTCTATGCGTACCGCCGCAATCACCTCTGCGTCTGCCACAGTAGCACGGCGCAGATTAATCTCTTTGATCTCGCTCACAGTTTACGCAACCAAGGTCGCTTTAACTGTGGCCACAACCTTATCCACGGTAAAGCCAAAATGTTTGAACAAAACGCTGGCCGGAGCCGATTCACCAAAGCTATCGATACCGACAACTGCGCCTTCCAGTCCGACATATTTATACCAAAGGTCGGTCACGCCAGCCTCAATCGCGATACGTGGCAAACCTTTGCCCAAAACGCTGGCTTTGTAGGCTGCGTCTTGACGATCAAAAACATCGGTACATGGCATCGAGACCACGCGCACGGGCACACCTTGCTGCGCCAATTCCGCGGCGGATTTCATTGCCAACTCGACTTCAGAACCGGTGGCGATCAATACCGCCTTAGCATTCGCCACGTCTTGTAAAACATAGCCGCCACGATGGATGTGGGTGATCTGTTCAGGACTGCGCTCGAAGTAAGGCAGATTCTGGCGCGAGAAAATCAGGGTAGAAGGACCATGTCTACGAGTCACCGCATGCGACCATGCGACTGTGGATTCAACTGTGTCGCAAGGACGCCAGTTATCCAGATTCGGGATCAGGCGCAGGCTGGAAATATGCTCTACCGATTGATGCGTAGGGCCATCTTCACCGAGGCCGATCGAATCATGCGTGAAGACAAACAAGGTGCGGAGTTTCATCAACGAAGCCATGCGAATTGCATTGCGGCTGTAATCAGAAAACGTCAGGAAAGTCGCGCCAAAAGGGATATAACCGCCATGCAAGGCAATGCCGTTCATGATCGCGCTCATGCCAAATTCACGCACGCCATAATTGATATGGTTACCGGCTTGATTAGCGCGCACTGCCACGCATTCTTTCCAGTTAGTCAGATTCGAACCGGTCAGATCGGCCGAACCGCCGAGGAATTCTGGCAGCGATGGTGCAAAAGCCTGAATTGCATTCTGGCTCGCCTTACGGGTGGCGATAGTTTCTTTTTTTGCTACGCAGGCATCGATGGCAGCCTTGACTACCACATCAAAATTCACCGGCAAATCACCCTTCATACGGCGCGTCAGTTCAGCGGCTTTTTGTGGAAATTCTTTCGCATAAGTCTGAAATGTTGCATCCCAATCGGCTTCCAGCTTGGCACCATTGGCAGTGAAATCCCAGGCGCTATACACATCGGCGGGAACTTCAAACGGCGCGTATGGCCAATTGATTTCAGCGCGGACTGCGGCGATTTCTTTATCACCCAGGGCAGCGCCATGCACGTCATGCGTGCCTTGCTTGTTCGGAGAACCTTTGCCAATGATGGTGCGGCAGCAGATCAGGGTTGGCTTGTCTGATTTTTTTGCTGCGGCAACTGCTTCGTAGACCGCCGTGACATCATGGCCATCAACTTCACGGATCACATTCCAGCCATAGGCTTCAAAACGCGCCGGCGTATCGTCGGTAAACCAGCCTTCGACATGGCCATCGATAGAGATACCGTTGTCATCCCAAAACGCGGTCAATTTATTCAGTTGCAAAGTACCGGCAAGGGAACAGGCTTCGTGCGAAATACCTTCCATCAAACAACCATCACCCATGAACGCATAAGTACGGTGATCGACAACATTGATGCCGCCTTGATTAAATTCGGCAGCCAGCAATTTTTCTGCGAGCGCCATACCAACCGCGTTGCTGATACCCTGACCCAAAGGCCCGGTGGTAGTCTCGACGCCCGGTGTCACATGAACTTCAGGATGACCAGCAGTCTTGGAATGCAATTGACGGAAATTGCGGATTTCATCCATAGGCAGGTCGTAACCTGTCAGATGCAGCAAAGAATAATGCAGCATAGAACCATGACCATTCGACAATACAAAGCGGTCGCGGTTGATCCATTTTGGATTCGCCGGATTATGGCAATAATGACCAGCCCACAAGGCCACAGCGATTTCAGCCATCCCCATAGGCGCACCAGGGTGGCCTGAATTGGCTTTTTGTACGGCATCCATAGACAATGCGCGAATCGCATTGGCCATTTTTTTAACAATTGCTGGCTGAAGAGATGAAATCATGGTTTTTTTGGTAGTCTAAGGGAATTAAAATCGCAAGGCCGAAATGCGTGGCAAGCCTATTATTTTACCAGAGCGGCGGGACACATAATACAATTGCGGCTACGCTCTGCCAAAATCGAGCCAAAAATCGCCAGCGCAAACGAGAGCTATATAATAAATACAAGACTCACTATGCTCACTATTGGCATCCCCGCAAAGCTACAGAACCCTTTATGCCACGTTTTTACTGCCCACTTCCACTCGCCATCGGCGCCCAGATAGATCTGCCAGTGGCCGCCGCGCACCACGTTTTTGTCTTGCGCTTGACTCCTGGCGACAGCATCCAACTGTTTAACGGCGAAGGTGGCGCTTATGTAGCGAGCATCACGCTGGTGACTAAAAAACAAGTCAGCGCCGAAGTAAAAGTATTTTTGCCGGAAGAAGTTGAATCACCGTTTTCCCTTACGCTGGCACAAGCCTTACCCGAAGGCTCGAAGATGGATTGGATCATCGAGAAGGCGATTGAGCTAGGCGCAAGCACGATTCAACCGCTATCTGCACAACGCTGCGTTGTGAAACTTTCTACCGAACGCGCAGAAAAGAAAATGGCGCACTGGCAAGGCATTATCGAATCCGCCACCGAGCAATGCGGACGCAATCGCGTGGCCAACCTGGGCAATGTAATCGACGTGCAGAAATGGCTGAGCCAGCAAGATATGCACAAGCGCATCTTGCTATCACCACGGGCTGAGCAATCGCTGGCAGATTGGTCGCGCCATCAGTCGCCGCAGGCGGTCACTTTAATGATAGGGCCGGAAGGTGGCTTCTCAGAAGTCGAAGAGCAAATGGCAATTCGCCATGGCGCGCTCGCCATGAGCATGGGGCCGCGCGTGCTACGCACTGAAACCGCCGGTCTGGCGGCGATCGCTATTCTCAACGCTGCCTGGGGCGGGATGTAAGCTCGGCTTTATTGCGCGACTTAAAAATTAACAGCGAGCGTCAAAAACACCTGTCTAGGCGCAATCGGGAAACTATTATAAGTGCCCGATGCGGCACCGACCACCAGCGTCGATATCCCTTTCCTGTTGGCCAAATTGCTGACATTCAAGCTCAGCCTTGCCTCGTGCAATAAATTATTTGTAGCGAGCGGTAATTTACCGTTGAGCGAAAGCCCCAGCAAAAAGTAACTCGGTACCGACAAGTCATTGGTGTAAGTGGCGTAGCGTCTACCCACATAGTCACCCATCAACTGCGCTTCCAGCCCATCCCAATTAGCATTCGCGGAAAATTTATTCAGCCAGCTCGGGCTGCCTGGCACAAGTTTCCCAGCCGTCGGAACGACTACTTTGCCGTTTGTGTAGTCGTTTGCGTATGTCGAATCGTTATACGACAGTGCGTTATACAGTGAATACTTGCGGCCAAACCGCAGAGTCGCGGCGATATCGATGCCATTAGTCTTGACGCTTCCGACATTGGCAAGAATCGGGTTGCCGTTGACTATCGATGAAATTACCGGGGTCGGGCTAATCTGCAATAGCCGATTGTTAAAATCCACGTGATACAGACTGAGCTGAGCGTCAATCGCGCTCAGCAACCCGGAATTAAATAGCCGCCGGCCTCGAATCCCCATCTCGTACGTATTTGAAGTCTCCGGCTTTGCGGTATTTTTGAAGAGCTCAAAAGCGGATTGGCTAGACAGACTCCACGGTGAAGGGCCTACCGCGCCATAAGTGACAAACTGGCGCAAATTGCGTTGAATATTCACGAAGGCCTGGTCTTTCGACGGCAGATCCCAGATCACGCCAAATTGCGGCAAGAACCATGCTTTGGTAATAATTTCCCCGACAGGTAAGGCAGTCGATCCACCAGAAATAGCGCCTGGCTCAGGCTGCACCGGAAACTGTCCATCAGCAAACTGCAAGCTTGACTTAAATCCGGCTTGCACAGTCAGCCCATCCATCGCTCGCCAATCATCTTGGGCATGCAGCTGGACCACGTGATTGTCGATCTCGCTGCCATATTGCGTAATCACAGGATTTACTGGCTTGTCATATGGCGTAATCGGCTGATTCACATCTAATTGATACCAGCGTCGATACGCGCTGGATCGATTATGTTCGAGCCAGCCGCCTAGTTCGAGTTGATGTTTTCCCCAAGCGCTGCGGACGGTTGAAATCAAACCTGCGCG
>JAZJYB010000293.1:0-2718 GCA_040390685.1 Pseudomonadota bacterium
AACTTTCACCTATTTGCTAAATTGCGGAGGCGGAACGACAGTCTGGTTTTGGCCGGGTCATGCCTTTAACTTCCCCCGCAATTTTTCGCCGCTGCAAATCCACAGAATTCCTCCAGCAATAATATCGGTGGATCATCCTCTCCTAACTTCTTAATTCCAATCAAGCCCCTCTCCTTGGAATAAAAGAACCGTATTTTTTGGCCTACGGAATCGATATAAAGTACATCTAGCCATTGTCCCAGAATAGCCGGCTGGAAACGCATCGGGGTGGCGATAAAACTATGTCCGTGAAATGACCAGGTCTGACTCGTTTTAGACGCCTCAAAGTCCTTCGGAACTGCGAACTTTACTCCTGCTACTTCAAAGCAAAAAAACGCTTGGTCATCCTTGCAATAAATCGCATCAAAACCTAAGTCCCCCACCGAAGCTTGGTCAGGCTGGCGTCGCAATAAGAAGCTAACTTTTGGATTATCAAAGCTGACATAGCTCCATTGCTGTTGCAGCTCTTTTCGCCGCGGGCCGTCGGCCGGCGTAGTGCCCAATATTAGAAGCGCCAAAAAAACTACAAACCATGATTTCATAAATTTTATTCAATTCGTCGGAAAGTCATCATGCACGTTCGAATGACTGCAATTGGCCGACTACAGTCTCCGCCTCACAGTGGTTATTGGGACCACTCTAACGTGAACTGTATGCTCTCTCTGAAAATTATTATTGCCCTAAACAGGGGGATGAGTTCGAAAGAAAGAAGGCAGCCAAAATTAGGCCAACTATCGTTGCGAAAAAACTCGCGGCCACAGTCTTCATATATGAAAAATTTATCGAGGGTTTAGTAATTAACAAGTACCCTCCTAAAGCGCCATAAAAAAAGAATGGAACAATTACCTGAACATTTGACATCCAGTATGAGGTGTCGTTTTGACAGGAATAAAAACTCCACAAAAATATCGGCGAGATTGACCCTAAAATCACGACGAGGATTTGCGCCGGAATTGATTTGACCGCGACTATTGCCGAAATAAGAAGAATAAAGGCGATGCCCAAACTAAAAGATGCTACTGCCCTAGCCCATAGTCGATTTACCATCGATGCTTCCATGTGCATTTTCTCCATACATAATTAGATTAGCGTGTATTGCCTACTTCAGTGGTTTCGGTGGGCCGCGTTCCAATCAATGACCGCTCCTGGCCGCTTGCGGGCTGTCGCCCAGCTAAGCCGACGGTCGCGCCGCTAAAAATCAAACAATCGATGCGCGGCTATCCCAGCAGGAGGTGAAAGAGTTAAGGAGCACCAAGCGGTTTATGGCGGAAAGAACCAAACAGGTCGTTGATCCAACGAGTTATCTGTATGATCCGAAGAGAGTGTCAGCATGACTGAGTTGAGTGGACAAATTCATTGTTCCCATGGTGATATACCTAACTCCGATTTAAAAAAGCGGCGCTCGATAGATGGCGCCGCTTTTCTATTGAGCAAAGCTAGCTACAAGCCTTACCGTGATCAGCGTGTGCACCCTTTGCTTTTGCATCCGCCTCGCTCATGTATTCACCCGCTTTTGTCTTTCCGTAATATTTAGTACCCATGCAATGATAGGTATTGGATTTTGTATTGACCCAGACTTTACCCGCGCCGCCGCCAGCAGCCTCAGTCGCCGCTGCTGGCGCTTTCGGTGTTGCTTTTGCACCAGCGGCAGCTGAGGCACTAGGCATTTTGGCAGCGCTTGCAGGAGCGGATGTCGATGCGGGTGTTTGAGCAAAACTGACACCTGCGGCGAGAGTGGCGATAGCAAAAAAGATAGCTTTGAATTGCATTTGGCACGTCCTTTCATTTAATTTGCATTGGGGGGAATTGAAACCTGAAACCATTGCCGGCGTGCATGAATCCAATACATTGGATCAAATTGCGGCCCTTCTACTGACTATCAATGCTATCACTACATTTCAGTTGACAGTTATAGAATTGCACACATTCCCTTGCTTTGATCGTAGATTGATCACTTCCAAACATTGTCAGCTTTTTGTCAGCGTTTAGTCATGGTACTGACAGCATTGACGTATAAGATTGAAATCACTCTTATAAATTGAACTCCGTTCACCATACACGCGTTGACATTCCCCCAAAACAACAATATTTCTTTCGGGGAAAGTAGCATCGCAGATCTAACGTGCGGCACTTCGAGATGCTAAAGGACAGATCTTCTGATCGGGTTAGCTATTTCACTCCGTTAATCGCAAAAAAGAATCGAAACATGGTTAGCCTTGATCTTGTCATCGCAACGTATAATCGCCCGGAATTTATTGCACTGACGCTCAACAGTATCGCGCAGGCTAGTATTCCCGCCGATTTAAAACTCCGCGTCGTAGTGGCGGACAATAATTCATCATCGAGAAATCAAGCTGCCAACAAAGCTGCATTGGCAAAATACGCGAGTCTGGATTCCATATACTTGCTGGAAAGTTGTCAGGGAAAATCCTGGGCGCTCAACACCGCTCTTAGCCACTGTCAAGCCGAATATGTTGCATTCATCGACGATGACGGATACAGATTTTAGATCGTTCCACTCCTTGGGCCAAACCTTATCTTGAAGATCGAGGTACATTGGCACGTCAAACTTCTCAATGCTGACGGTTTCAGTGTATGTAACCACATCGTCTGCATATGATTGAACAAAGCACTTTCCGATAGTGAGAAGGGAAGTATCTACATCTTCCTGCGGTTTGT
>JAZJYB010000293.1:2728-5887 GCA_040390685.1 Pseudomonadota bacterium
CGAAACCTTGGATGAAAACTGGTTTGAAGTCGCTGCAGGTTACCTACGCAAAGCGCGCATCGATTATTTGGGAGGGCCTTACAAGCCGGATTGGGCAGCGCAAGCGCCTAATTGGTTGCCTGTGCATGTCAACAAATATCGCGCTGTCCTAGGCTGGATCGAGCAAAATGATACCGCGTTGCCTTTCGATGATTTTGGTGGAAGCCTATGTGGCGGAAATTGCGTTATTCGGCGTAAAGCCCTGATAGAAGTCGGCGGATTCTCTACGATGGTCGGACGCTCGGCGAACAATTTGATGGGCGGTGAAGACGATGAGCTGCACCGCAAACTGCGCTTACACGGCAAGCTCGGCATGTACGATCCAGCACTGGTCATCTATCATCATATTCCTGCACATCGCATGACGCGCAAATATCACATCCGCTGGGCCTTCTGGTCGGGAGTAAGTAATGGTGTGCGGTTGAACTGGATGCCCGCTGAACCGGTCGCGAAATTGTTCGGGCTGCCTCGCTATCGATTTGGACAAGGGGTAGCCGGTTTCCTGCTATGGTTGCGCAAACTGTTTTCGCCGGCAGGGAAGGGGCAAGCGGAAGGATTTGCCGGATTGCTCGATACGATTTATTTGGTCGGTACCATCTATGGAAAATACTTCTTTGATCCCATGAGGAAAATTTCAAAAACCTGACTAACATCAATTTTGGTGGATATCCGGGTGCATTGGCATAGTAACGGATAGGTGTACTAGAGTTTCAATTCCCGGTTGGAATGGAGATGGCTGAGGTTATGATAAATTAATGTCGCGCTTAGTTGAGGTATGACAGGCCGCATTTCTTTTTGCAAAAAGAATTTCTCCTGGTCCTGAACAAAGAGTGGCGACGAAAAAATGAGGATTCTTGTCGCTGGTTATTGCAATTGTCATCTGGAGATAATATGTCAGCAATACGCAAGCTCGTCGTCGACTCAGTGAAAAGGATGGCCGATTCGGCGGGAGTAGCTGTCGTTCCCCATTGGCGAATGCGCGACCTGCCGCTCGCCAATTATTTGCGACAGATATTGCTGCAATATGACATAGAGATAGTCATCGATGTCGGCGCGAACCAAGGGCAATACCACGACTTGTTGCGGGATGAGGTGGGTTTTAAAGGCCAAATTCTCTCCTTTGAACCGGTGCAAAAATATGTCGCGATGTTATCCGAAAAAGCGCGGGAGGATAAAGCCTGGCGTATTTATGATTTTGCGCTAGGAGCCAGTTCTGGTAGCGCAAAGATAAACGTCGCGACGTCTGCTGGACTGGACTCATTCTTATCTCCGCGGATTGATGCGGTCCCGCACTTTTGGAAGGACAATCCAATTAGCCACGAAGAAACTGCGCAGATACGGACCCTGGACGATGTACTTCAACAAGCTGGTATCGATTGCGGCAAACAAGGCGTTTATCTCAAGCTCGACACCCAAGGTTTCGATCTTGAGGTTCTGAAAGGGGCGCCAATTGCATTAGAACAAATCAAAGCGTTGCAGACAGAAGCGTCCGTCAGGCCGATTTATTACGGTATGCCGACATATCTGGAAACGCTTAGTTGCTTGAATGAACGAGGGTTTGATTTATCTGCGATGTTTCCGATAAGTTATGACGATATGTTGCGCGTCATTGAGTTGGACTGCATATTTATTAACGCCAAAAAACTAACTCCTGCCCCGGTTGATCGGTCGCGGCAGGGACGACGGTTACCTACTGGTTTGTAACGAACGTGATAGTCAGATTTTTAAAGCAATTTTTTTACTCAATACCTTGGATGCAAAAAAAGCCTTAGGTGGCCAGTGTGGAAGACGAGCGCATTATAGGCGGCTCAATTGACACATTGAGTTACAATCCCCCCAATTAGCTGCATCCAAGGTTGGGCCATGAATATTACTGAAAAGAAACACCCTCAAAAAACGCATCTAAATTTTCTGAGATGCTTCAAACAACTTAGTTCTTATACGCGCCGCTTCGCGTCCGATTTTTTTTGGGCATATCGTACAGTGTTTCATTCTCACACTATCGGTTATCAGCGCCGCGGTCGATTTGTAATGCGGACCGTTTTGAACCTGGGACCAAGCGCGTTTTGGTTTCGTTTTATGAGGAGCAGCTACTTAAATGGGGTTGCCGCAAATGACCCTAGCCTTATTGAGGCGATACATCGCCCCTTCTTTGACAGAACGGTCAATGCAAGTAGGAGAGTCTTATTGCTGAAGAGTCATTTCGAGTCGCTTTATTCCATCTTTGGCCCTCTTCAAACCGGTGAAATGATGGTTGGTGCGCGGATGCCGCTTTGCCACCTGGTGGGTAAAAACGGAGAAGCTTTTGCAGTTAACCTGTTTCGCGGTGATGCATTCAAACGAGAGGGCGGAGTGACTCTTGAACTAAGTTTTGAAAATCATTCGTTACTTTTCTTGACCTTTACATTAGTCGACTATGACGATGAAATTTTGATTAAGGTCGGCGGAATTCAATCGAATAAAGGTGATACCCGCGATCAGGTACGAGATGCCACACATGCTTTGCACGGTATTCAACCTAGGTTACTTTTAATTGAAGCTTTACGGGCTATAGCGAGTCGAATCAATTGCACGAAAATAGAATGCGTCGGCAAAGAAAATCATATTCACAAAGCTTGGCGATATCGGTTTAAAAAAACCTTCAGTGCGGAATATGATCAGTTATGGCGTTTGGCGGGAGGTAAGGAAAATCGAAAGGGTAATTTTGATATTCCGGCTACTGTAGAGGAAAAGTCAATTGACGCCAGACCTTCAAATAAGCGTAGCGAATATAGACGTCGATCCGTCTTGCTGCATGCAATGCGACATCAAGTTGAGATGACAATGCAAGGAACGCGTGTATATCAATGCGCTTTGGAAGTAGCATAGATACTTACTAAATGAAATAAAGCTCCTCTCCTTGGCAATGAGTAGAAAAAAATTTTAAGCGAATCTAGACATCGCTAAATGAGCCTGTCCGAGGAAGATCTGTTGAATGCGCGCGTTTGATACTGTGGGCTTTGGCAGAATAGGGAAGCAAATATCCAGAAGAGGAGACACAAATTGCTTACAACTGGCGCTCCATCTCTTCCAGAAAAGCCTTTATCGTTCTTTCGTCGCGTTTAAAAAATATCCATTTCC
>JAZJYB010000294.1:0-34905 GCA_040390685.1 Pseudomonadota bacterium
TTTTAGTACGAAGCCGCAGGTAACAACAGCTTTGCTGGTGTTCATGTGGCTTCTGTCTTTTTTATCTGCTTTAGCGTAGTGCCAAGATCAGCATGGAAATTGCGATGCTGATAAGGCCGTAAGAGTAAGTTTGGAAATTATGTGTTTTGACGATGCTATCGTTACAAATAATTTCTATTTGCATTTTTTATATTGGGGCTAGCCCCTTTCATTTTAAAGTTAATGATATGAGTTCAGTACCTCTAACCAAATTCGGCGCAGAATTGCTCAAGCAAGAATTGCACAAACTAAAATCAAAAGAGCGTCCAGCAGTGATCAGTGCTATTGCAGAAGCAAGAGCTCATGGGGATTTGTCTGAGAATGCTGATTATGACGCGGCGAAAGAGCGTCAGAGCTTTATCGAGGGGCGCATTGCCGATATTGATGGCAAGCTAAGCGCGGCACAAATTATCGATCCAACCACGCTCGATGCTGAAGGACGAGTGGTATTCGCCTCCACGGTGCATTTGGAAGATCTCGAGACCGGTCAGAAAGTTACCTACCAAATCGTAGGTGAAGACGAAGCCGATATCAAAGAGAGCAAAGTATCAATTACTTCGCCCATCGCGCGAGCATTGATTGGCAAGTATGCCGGTGACGTGGTTGGTGTGCAGGCACCATCAGGCGTACGTGAATATGAAGTGTTAGACGTGCAATATATCTAAAAAAAATCGGGGTGCACGAAAAATGCACCCCAGTCAAGCATCCGTAATGTCATAAGTTTGACTAGGAGTTTCCTAAAGCGGATTTTTTTGCGCTGCTTTGACGTGGTTTTGATCGTTTGATATTGCCGCCTTGGGTGACACGTTCATTACCTTTTACCATGACTTTCGATACCGACGGTTTTTTGGTGCCGCTGGCGCTAGGTTTGACAATAGTCACTTCGCGCATGCCTTTGCCGCGTTTAACTAGTTTGGTTTCTTTTACGCCATCAAGTTTTGGGCGGTAAATGACAAATAGTTTGCCGATATGCTGAATCGGTGCAGCTTCTAGCGAGGTACAAATGGTATCGTACATGGCAAGGCGTGCTTCCCTGTCATCACCAAAGACACGTACCTTAATTAAACCGTGTGAGTTCAAACCGGCGTCAATCTCTTTGAGGACGGCTGGCGACAACCCAGCTTCACCAATAAGTACGATAGGTTTGAGCGGATGCGCTTCGGCGCGCAATTCGCTACGTTCGGCGGGCGTGAGTTTTAACATATAAATTCCTTTAAAGGCAGTATTTTACGCTAATGGCAAAGAATAAATTCAATCAAAATTGGGTCCACGATCACATAAATGATCCATATGTGAAATTGGCGCAAAAAGAAGGCTATCGTGCCAGGGCCGTTTATAAACTAAAAGAGATAGATGAAGCTGAAAAATTAGTCAAACCCGGGCAAATTATCGTCGATCTAGGTGCGACACCCGGTAGTTGGTCACAATATGTCAGAAACAAACTCGCCGGTAAAGAGGGTGGGGGCATACTTGGAGAGATTTTCGCCCTGGATATGTTGATGATGGAGCCGATTGCAGATGTGCAGTTCCTTCAAGGCGATTTCCAAGAGCAAGAAGTGCTTGAACAACTTGAGTCAAAGCTGCGGGGTCGTAAGGTTGACCTTGTTTTGTCGGATATGGCGCCCAATCTTTCTGGTATTCCGACGGTTGATGCGGCGAGAATTGAATATATTATCGAATTGGCAGTGACATTTGCAAAAGCGCACCTGAAACCAAATGGTGCCTTGTTAGTAAAGTGCTTTCATGGGCCTGCTTACAATACTATCTTTGACCTATTTAAATCTGAGTTCAAAACAGTCACAAATAAGAAGCCAAAAGCGAGTAAAGACAAATCATCGGAGATTTTTTTACTCGGCAAAGGCCTAAAGAGCTAAATATAAGTCAATTTGCTCTTGATTTTCATCAATGTCGTCAATATATCCTCTCTAGCAAGCTCTATCCAATACGGGTAGAATGGACACTTACTTTTGCATGGCATTTCGTACGATAAACGTACGTCCAAGGAGTTCTCGTGAACAATATGTTTTCTAAAGCAGCCATTTGGGTCGTTATAGCCCTGGTGCTTTTTATGGTATTTAAACAATTCGATGGCAAGGGAATCGGGTCTGGCGCGACCGTTATGCCTTATTCGGAATTTCTGGACGAAGTAAGATCCAAGCATATTAAAGATGCGACCATCGATGACGTCAATCGTACGGTTGTTGCGACGACACTTGATGGTAAAAAAGTCAGATCACAATTAACTATTTTTGATCGTGGTCTGGTGGGTGATTTGGTCAATAACGGTATTAAGTTCGACAACAAACCGCCCGAAGAACAGTCCTTCCTTTCTCAAGTTTTCATTTCGTGGTTTCCAATGTTGCTGTTGATTGGCGTTTGGATATTCTTCATGCGGCAAATGCAGGGCGGCGGCAAAGGCGGAGCTTTTTCTTTCGGTAAGTCTAAAGCGCGCATGCTTGACGATACCAACAACAATGTGACGTTTGCTGACGTGGCTGGATGTGATGAGGCCAAAGAAGAAGTCTGTGAAATTGTCGACTTTTTGCGTGACCCAACAAAATTCCAAAAACTTGGCGGCCGCATTCCGCGTGGTGTACTGATGGTCGGGCCTCCTGGTACCGGTAAAACATTGTTGGCGCGCGCTATCGCTGGCGAAGCCAAGGTGCCATTTTTTACTATCTCTGGTTCAGACTTTGTAGAAATGTTCGTTGGTGTCGGTGCATCCCGCGTGCGTGACATGTTCGAGAATGCAAAAAAACATTCACCCTGTATTATTTTCATCGATGAGATCGATGCAGTTGGCCGTCATCGTGGCGCCGGTATGGGCGGTGGCAATGATGAGCGCGAGCAAACGCTGAATCAAATGCTGGTCGAAATGGATGGCTTCGAGCCGAATTCTGGCGTGATTGTGGTTGCTGCGACCAATCGTGCCGATGTCTTAGATAAAGCGCTATTGCGTCCAGGCCGCTTTGATCGACAAGTCACTGTGAGCTTGCCGGATATTCGTGGCCGCGAGCAGATCTTGAACGTGCATATGCGTAAGGTGCCGATCGCGCCCGATGTACGTGCAGATATTATTGCACGCGGTACGCCGGGCTTCTCAGGTGCGGATTTGGCGAACCTGGTCAACGAATCTGCCTTGTTTGCTGCACGCCGCAATAAGCGTCTGGTTGAGATGCAAGATTTTGAGGACGCAAAAGATAAGATTTACATGGGCCCTGAGCGTAAATCGATGGTCATGCGTGAAGATGAGCGCCGTAACACCGCTTATCATGAGTCGGGCCATGCGGTCGTGGCGAAGTTGTTGCCAAAAGCTGATCCGGTTCACAAAGTAACGATTATGCCGCGTGGGAATGCGCTGGGTTTGACATGGCAGTTGCCAGAGCATGATCAAATCAGTGGCTATAAAGATAAAATGCTGGAAGAAATCGCGATCCTGTTTGGTGGTCGTATTGCGGAAGAGTTATTTGTCGGGCAGATGTCTACCGGTGCATCGAATGACTTTTCACGTGCGACAAAACTGGCACGGGCGATGGTGACACGCTTTGGTATGTCGGATAGCCTCGGAGTGATGGTGTACGAAGACAACCAGCAAGAAGGTTATTTTGGTGCCTCATCCAAAACAATTTCTGAAGCGACACAGCAAAAAGTCGATGCGGAAATTCGGTTTATCCTTGATGCACAATATGCGATTTCAAGGCAGTTGCTCGAGCAAAACCGTGACAAGGTCGAAGCGATGACCAAGGCTTTGCTTGAGTGGGAAACCATCGACGCAGACCAGATTAATGACATCATGAATGGTCTTGAGCCTAGCCCGCCAAAGCAAGGTTATACGCCGCGCAAGTCTTCTTCAGATACTCCACCTGGCGGCGTTTCGCCAAGTGCGACTGCACCAGCGTGATAAATTTGGAACACTGAATTTTTTGATCTGTTTTTGAACAATTAAAGAGGGTGAGGAGTAATCCTCGCCCTTATTTCATTTATGAATAATTTCTTTGAGTGTGGCAGGTTTCGATTTCCCTTAGTTGGAAAAAAAAGTAAGCCATTAGTGATGGGCATACTCAACGTTACGCCAGATTCTTTTTCTGATGGCGGACAATTCAATTCACTTGATGCTGCGATCTCTCGCGCTGAACAGATGATACAAGACGGCGTTGATATCATTGATATTGGCGGCGAATCAAGCAGACCGGGAGCCCAGGCGCTTTCTTTAGATGAAGAACTGCGGCGTCTGATGCCAGTTATCTATGCCCTGCGTGACTGTGGGAAACCGCTGTCAGTCGATACCTATAAACCAGCAGTGATGCGCGAAGCGATTTTGGCCGGTGTTGATATGATCAATGACATCAAAGGCTTTAGTTCTGCAGAAGCTATCGATGCGGTTGTAGATGGCAACGTCGGTCTTTGTATTATGCATATGCAGAGTACGCCGACCGACATGCAAAAACGGCCGCACTATGAAAACGTGAACGACGAAGTAATGGATTTTTTGCGTCACCGTGTTACTGAATGTGAGCATGCAGGAATTAGTAAAAATCGAATTTGTATAGACCCGGGCTTTGGATTTGGTAAATCTCTGGCGCATAATATTTCAATGTTTCAGCATATTCATGATTATCAACTTGAATTGGGTTTGCCATTGTTAGTAGGTGTGTCGCGTAAATCAATGATAGGTGACATAACCGGAAAAACTATCGAGCGTCGTCTGGCAGGTAGTTTGGCCGCAGCACTTGCCGCCATAGCGCAAGGCGCAAAAATAGTACGGGTTCATGATGTAGCGGAAACTGTTGATGCCATCAAAGTATGGCAAGCCTTAAATTAATGGAGATGGGATAAAAAATGACAAGAAAATATTTCGGCACAGATGGTATTCGCGGCAAGGTTGGCGTTAGTCCCATCACTCCAGATTTCGTCATGCGTTTGGGTTACGCCGCTGGTAAAGTGTTGGCGAAAGTTGATGCGAGTACCAGCAATAAGCCAACAGTGCTAATTGGCAAAGACACGAGGGTTTCAGGCTATATGTTGGAAGCCGCATTAGAGGCCGGTTTCGCGGCGGCAGGCGTTGATGTCATGCTGTCTGGCCCTATGCCAACGCCAGCCGTGGCTTATCTCACACGGGCTTTGCGCTTATCGGCAGGTGTTGTGATTTCAGCTTCACATAATCCCTATGAAGACAATGGAATCAAGTTTTTTTCTGCGCAGGGAACCAAGCTTCCTGACGAAGTTGAATTGGCAATTGAGGCGCAACTTGAGTGCGAAATGGAATGTGTCAGCTCGGATAAATTGGGTAAAGCCCATCGTTTGCGCGACGCCAATGGGCGTTATATTGAATTTTGCAAAAGCACTTTTCCAAATGAATTGGATCTGCGCGGCTTGAAGATAGTAGTCGATTGTGCAAATGGCGCTGCTTACGATATCGCGCCCCACGTATTTCACGAACTTGGTGCAGAAGTTATCCCTATCGGTAATCATCCAAATGGTTTTAATATTAATGACAAGGTCGGTGCAACGGCGCCAGAAGCGTTGGCATTGGCGGTAAGGGCAAACCATGCCGACCTTGGGATTGCCTTGGATGGTGATGCTGATCGTTTGATGATGGTGGACAAGAATGGCAAGGTCTACGATGGTGATCAGTTGCTGTACTTGATGGTGATTGACCGTCTCGCAATTGGCCCGGTGCCAGGCGTGGTCGGAACCTTGATGACCAATATGGCAGTAGAGCTGGCCTTAAAAGAACTGGGCGTTGGATTTGCCAGAGCCAAGGTGGGTGATCGATATGTCCTAGAGCAAATGCGTGAAAGAGACTGGCTACTTGGCGGTGAAGGCTCGGGTCATTTATTGTGCCTGGATAAACACACGACGGGCGATGGCATCGTATCCGCGCTTCAAGTGCTTTCTGCATTGCGTCGTAATGGAAAAAGCCTCGATCAGTGTTTTGAAAGCCTAGAATTGTTTCCACAAGTATTAATCAACGTTAAAGTTTCGCCAGGCTTTGATTGGCAAAAAAATGAATTGCTCATGTTAGAAAAAAATAAGGCGGAAGCCGAGCTAGGCAATAAAGGCAGGGTCTTGATCCGCGCCTCAGGTACCGAGCCCTTGATTCGCGTCATGGTAGAGGCATTTGATGCAGTAATCGCCAATGCACTGGCAAGGCGCCTAGCCGATTGCATTGCACCGAAATCTGCTTGAATTCAGTACCGCTGGCACATTCATTCTTGAATATGGCAGCGATACCATGTACTATTCAGCCTTCTGATTTTTGTGCTGAAAAATTGTCATTTTGAGTTTTCAAAACTAAAGATTTTTCGTTGCTTAAAGCGAAAAATAAATAAAATGCGTCGGTAGCTCAGCTGGATAGAGCAATGCCCTTCTAAGGCATGGGTCGGGGGTTCGAGCCCCTCCCGACGCACCAAGTTACTGGTTAAATTTAAAGAGTTACATGCTAAAGCCTGTAGCTCTTTTGTTTTTTCGGCACAGGAAAATTCGGAATATCCACAAAACTAACTTGCCTTGCAACCAAGCTCAGTCTTTTCAGACGCCCTGTTCAATTTGATTCGAGCCTTTTTTTCTGATTTAAGCGATGCATTCGCCAAATCTTCTTTTGCCCATTTTTCATTTGTGCGAAGCGCCGCACATCGGCGTGTGGTCTGCTCATTTCTTGCAGCCATTGTTTTCATTTCTTTTTCACGCTTGAGTTCATCTTTATGCCGGGTGTCTTCTAATTTTTTTAGCGCGATTTCATCCTTTTGATTTCTCTTCAAGGCTTCTTGATAATCGGCTGACGGTATCTTTCCAGTCGGGATATTTGCGCCTGTTGAAACACCGTCTGCGCAGGGTGATTGGCTGTAAGCAATCGAGCCATTTATTGTGCATTTGTAGGTTTCGGAAAATGCACTTGAACTAAAAGTGCAAAGGCCCCAAAAAACGAGAGTGAATGTAAGTGCAGGTGTCGAAAAGGAAATTTTCATATTTTTATTTAAATGACTTTGCCGGGGTTCATAATTTGATTTGGATCCAAGGCACTTTTTATGGAGCGCATCATTTGGATTTCGAGGGGAGATTTATAGCGAAGTATTTCTTCTTTTTTTAATGCGCCCAAGCCATGCTCGGCCGAAATCGATCCTTTGTGGCGATGGACATTATCATGCACAAGTCGATTGATTTTTTCCTGCTCTAAAATGAACACTGTGTCTTTGATACTTTCTGGAGCAGAGACGTTGTAGTGCAAGTTGCCGTCGCCGAGATGACCAAACGTCACTGTGCGGCAATGCGGATATGCCTCGCTTAGCATTGCATCGGTTTCGGAAATGAAGCTGGCAATTTGCGATGCTGGCAGCGAAATATCATGTTTAATATTTTTGCCTTCCACCGCTTGAGCTGCCGAAATATTTTCGCGAATTTGCCATAAGGACTTCGATTGTGCCAGCGAATTAGCTATCGCCACATCTAGGGCGATGCCACGGTCGATAACGATCACGCAAAGTTTTTCCATGGCATCGCTGGTGCTTGCTTCGGTATCGTGGCCGGATAACTCGATTAATACGTATTGCGGATAGCTAGTGGGAAAAATTTGCGGCGACTGTGGAAAATGCTTCCTCACCAGTTGCATACAATAATCGGACATGAGCTCAAACCCGGTTAGCATCGCGCCACAATGTTCTCTTGCTAGAGCAAGTAAGGCAACTGCAGCTTCAGGATTAGTCAGTGCCGCAAATGCAGTGAGTTGTGATTTTGGTCGGGGAAATAATTTGACGACAGCGGCGGTGATGATGCCCAATGTACCTTCGGCACCGATGAATAAATCACGTAAGTCGTAACCAGTATTGTCTTTTCTGAGAGCTCGCAGGCCATCCCAAATTTCACCGCTGGCGGTAACGACTTCCAATCCAAGGCAAAGTTCGCGTGCATTTCCATAGCGTAGTACCGCTGTGCCGCCGGCATTGGTGGAGAGATTTCCGCCGATAGTACAAGTGCCTTCGGAGGCTAATGAAAGTGGGAAGAGCCGGTTGGCTTGATGTGCCGCCTCTTGCGCTTGTGCTAGCAGACAGCCAGCTTCAACCGTCATGGTATTGTTGGCAGCATCGATTTCTCTGATGCGATTCATTCTTTTTAAGGACAGCACGACTGCATTGCCGCTCTGATCTGGAATACTACCCAACACCAGGCCAGTATTGCCGCCTTGGGGCACGATGCTAACCGAGAATTGAGCGCACAATTTAACAAGTTGTGCGACTTCATGACTTGAGGCTGGCTTTAATACCGCCAATGCCTTTCCAACAGAACGTTGACGCCAGTCAGTGACGAAGGGAAGAGTGTCAATCTCATCCGTCAGGACATATTCTGTACCGATTATTTGCCGACTGAGAAGCAAAAATTGATTCATGTTTTTATGACTGTTCGCTAGCGGTTTTTTTCTTGAGTTCTTTCGCTATTTTCTTGTATGGCCGAAGATACAAAATCGTACCAAAGAAGAACGCAATTGAAAAAATAATTTCTAGACCCGCAAGAACTCTCGATAGCGACGAAGTATCACTACTAGCCCTGACAACACCCTCTGTAAAATACAGCAAGATCAACATAGACGACCATTGCATCGTGTAGTTCTGGCTTTTAAGAATGCCGCGCAGCGGAAATAACAGCGGGATGACTTTGAGTACCATCCATGAGCCGTTTGGGCGCAGAGGAACCAATACCATTTCCCATAGAACCAGCAGAAATATGAGTGCGATCAAGCTGATGCACGCCAATATGTGGAAGGGATTTTTCGAATTTTCAGTATCGTCAGTCATTATTTTTTCTTGAGTAAAACTGCGGTTTCTGCCAGGCGGCGCCCAAGTGCGATCGCCAGTTTGCGGCTATCGTCTGAGATCGGTGTATCACCATCTACGCCAGCCCAATGGCTAGCTCCATACGGCGAGCCACCGCTGGCGGTCGTCATCAATTCGGCATGGGTATATGGAATGCCGAGCAAAAGCATGCCATGGTGAAGTAGCGGTAGCATCATCGAAAGTAAGGTAGATTCCTGCCCGCCATGCAAGCTACCTGTCGAGGTAAATACGCAGGCTGGTTTGCCGCTGAGGGTGCCGGATAACCAATCGGTTGCGGTGCCGTCCCAAAAATATTTCATCGCTGCCGCCATATTGCCAAAGCGTGTCGGTGAACCTAAGGCCAGGCCATCGCACTCGTTGAGGTCAGAGAGCTCAACGTACGGTGAGCCTACTTTTGGGATGTCGGATTCGGTCGCTACTGTCACGCTAGATACCGCTGGTACCGTGCGCAATCTGGCGTCGCAACCGGCTACGCTTTCTACGCCTTGCGCAATGTATTCTGCCAGGCACCTGGTGCTGCCATGGCGTGAGTAATATAAGACGAGGAGGGTGGTGGTTTGCTGGTTCATGTTGCGTATTATAAGGGGCTTTACTCTAGTGTTGTCGATCTTGCATTTCAATACAATTCAAATCGAAAAACATCTCAACTCTAGGTAAAATAGAAAGATTTTGTAGCTGATGCTTTATTTAGGAATTGAGTGAGAGATATGCGTGGAATAAGCTGGTCAAAACTTCGTAATTTATTTAGCTTCGCCAGCAAGCGTTTGCAAGAAGTGCGCTTGCCCGAAGTAGCAGGTAGCCTGACGTTTACTACAGTATTAGCGCTAGTGCCAATACTCACGATCGCATTGGCGATCATGACAGCGTTTCCCTTATTTAATAACTTCAAGATTTCACTGGAAGCGTATTTTATTCAAAGCCTGATACCGAAAGGCATCTCGAATACGATATTGGGTTATCTGACCCAGTTTGCGACCAAGGCCACGCGGCTTTCCGCCGTTGGTGGTGTGGCCTTGATTTTGACTGCGGTTATGACGATGGCAATGATAGACAAGACCTTCAATGAGATATGGCAAGTCAAACGCAAGCGCCCCTTACTGCAAAGAGTCTTGGTGTATTGGGCCATAGTCACGCTCGGGCCATTGCTGGTTGGTATCTCTATCAGCACAACCTCGTACGTGTTTACCGCGACCAATGACGTTGTGACTTCAGTGCCTTTTATTGGCGTATTTTTTTATACTTTGATTTCAGTTGCATTTACCACCGGTGCATTCGCCTTGTTGTATATGGCGGTGCCAAATTGTTCAGTTGATTGGCTAGACGCGGCTTGGGGTGGATTTTTTGCTGCGCTTTCTTTCGAGGTGGCGAAACGTCTATTTGCGATTTTTATCAAGCAGTTTCCCACCTACACCGTCATTTACGGTGCGCTAGCGGCGGTGCCGATTTTTCTGATTTGGGTCTACCTATCCTGGGTGATAATTTTATTTGGTGCTGTCATTAGCGCCGCTCTGCCAATAGTCAAGTTCGAACGCTGGTGGCATGTGCCTACACCAGGAAGTGCCTTCGAAGATGCCATTGCCGTATTGCGGGTTCTGGTCAATGCGCGCAATGCAAATGCAGATGCGGTAGTTGATGTGGCGAGCATACGTATTCAGACACGATTTGGCCTCGATGAAATTGAGGGCTTGCTCGAGCAAATGTTGGAGACAGGTTGGGTCGCGCGAATTGATTCTGAAACTCCACTAGCTTCAGAAAAAACTGCTAAGAGCGCATGGTGGAAAAAAACCAATCCCGGCAAAGAGCGCTGGATTTTGGTGATGAATCCAGCCGCTCTGGCATTGTCTGACGTGTATCGCCTGTTTGTCTTCGATGCCGCGAAAGAAAGCGGATTGGCGAATAAAGTGAACCACGTTATCAGTCATGGTTTGACAGAAAACTTGCATGATTATTTTCTTGTTAAATAAGTTTTACTAAATGATGGTGTTGGTGTTTGTTTTGCTTGAGATTTTGAGCACAATTTGACCAACACCTGTTTAGTAATGAAACAAAATTTTCTTTTAAATTAATCTGCATCTACAAATTTTATAATGCGAAAACGATATTTCATATTGTGAAATATTCATACTTCAATGCACAAACTATTTTTCTCATTTTAAGGTATTGAGTTTCATATCGCAAAATTTTATATTTAAGTGCTTGATTTTAAATATTATTTTATTTGTTATATGTCTTATATAAGACATTGCTGCTTTGCGGTAAATGTCCTATTATTTCTCTCAACGGAACGCATTTTTATTTTTTTATTTTTGCCCACAGGAGAGAAACCATGACATCACGCGAACAACAAATTGCTGAAATTCAAAAAGACTGGGATACCAACCCACGTTGGATCGGTATCAAACGTAATTACACCGCGGCGGACGTAGTGAATCTGCGTGGTTCGATCAAGGTTGAGCATACCCTGGCGAAAAATGGCTCTATCAAATTGTGGGATCTGGTGAATAACGAGCCCTTCGTCAATGCACTTGGCGCTTTGACTGGTAACCAGGCTATGCAACAAGTTAAAGCTGGCCTCAAAGCGATCTACCTGTCTGGCTGGCAAGTTGCTGGCGACGCCAACGTCGCTGGTGAAATGTATCCAGATCAATCTTTGTACCCAGCCAATTCAGTACCTTTGGTTGTTAAGCGTATCAACAATTGCTTAACCCGCGCTGATCAGATTCAATGGTCTGAAGGCAAGGGCGATACCGATTTCTTCGCACCTATCGTTGCAGATGCTGAAGCTGGTTTCGGCGGTGTGTTGAATGCGTTTGAATTGATGAAAGCCATGATCGAAGCGGGCGCATCTGGTGTTCACTTTGAAGATCAATTGGCATCAGTAAAAAAATGCGGTCACATGGGCGGTAAAGTGTTGGTTCCTACCCGTGAAGCTGTTGAAAAACTCAATGCGGCACGTTTGGCTGCTGATGTCATGGGCACACCAACTGTATTGTTGGCGCGTACTGATGCAGAAGCAGCTGATCTGATCACCTCCGATGTCGATGATAATGACAAGCCATTCTTGACTGGCGAACGTACCGTTGAAGGTTTCTACAAAACTAAACCAGGTCTGCAACAAGCAATCTCCCGCGGTTTGGCTTATGCTGAATACGCCGACATGATCTGGTGTGAAACTGGTAAGCCTGATCTGGAATTCGCTAAAGCATTTGCTGATGCTATCCACGCCAAGTTCCCAGGTAAATTGTTGTCGTATAACTGCTCACCATCGTTCAACTGGAAGAAAAATCTGGACGATTCCACAATCGCTAAGTTCCAGAAAGAACTCGGCGCGATGGGTTATAAGTTCCAATTCATCACATTGGCCGGTTTCCATGCATTGAACTACGGTATGTTTAACCTGGCACATGGTTATGCACGTCGCCAGATGTCTGCTTTCGTTGAGTTGCAAGAAGCTGAATTTGCAGCGGCTGAAAAAGGCTTTACTGCAGTTAAGCATCAGCGTGAAGTTGGTACCGGTTATTTTGATGCGGTCACACAAGTGATCCAACAAGGCCAGTCTTCTACGACAGCTTTGCATGGCTCTACTGAAGATGAACAGTTCTTTGAGGCTAAAAAAGTAGCTTAAATATTTTCTAAGTTATTTTCAAAGCTAAGAAAAACCGCAGGGTGCGAGCCTTGCGGTTTTTTTATTCAAGCTTGTTTTCTCGAACTGGGTTTTCTCTCACTGCTCTTTGGAACATCAGTTACTATTCCATCTTCTCAAGAATTCTCAAGTTGCTAGCGTCGGAAATTGTAAATATGTCTAAAAAAACCAGAATAAAAATCTGTGGATTGACTCGATTCGAAGACGTTCGCGAGGTGATAGCCGCAGGTGCCGATGCGGTGGGATTTGTATTTTATCCGGCTAGTCCGCGTTATGTTAAAGCTGAACTTGCTGCGCAATTATTGCAAGAGCTGCCACCGTTTGTCGTCTCGGTTGGCTTGTTTGTGAATGTCAGTAAAGCTGAGTTGCAGGAAGTACTGGCGAGGGCGCCAATCCAGTTGCTACAATTTCACGGCGATGAAACGCCGGAGCAGTGCCATGCGCTTGCAAGTTCGGTCAACCGGCCTTTTATTCGGGCTTTTAGAGTTAAGACAGACACTTCAGCGCAAGATTTGTTAGAATGTGAAAAAACGTATCGTGCTGCAAGTCCCTTGTTTAATGGCCTGTTGCTAGATACATTTGTTGATAGTTTCGGTGGTAGTGGAAAGGTTTTTGATTGGTCTCTAATCCCAAAAGAACTCGCACCTCTGGTCGTTTTAAGTGGTGGCTTGAACGTACAAAACGCGACTGACGCGGTCAGACGTATGCGGCCTTTTGCAGTTGACATTAGTAGTGGTGTCGAATTGAGCAAAGGCGTTAAGGATATTGCCAAGGTGCGTGCTTTTATTGAAGCTGTGCGCCTGGCTGACAATCAAGACTGATCAGAATTTTGATAAGGCGCTTCGCTAATCAAGATTGAAACACCATAAGGAACATCATGAAAGAATTAAGCCCCCTCGACGCGCATTTTGAACGTCAATTGATCGCCCCTCAGGCGATTTACCATTCCGCTAGTTATAACTTCCCTGACGCAAGTGGCCATTTCGGCGCTTATGGCGGCAGCTTTGTGTCCGAGACACTGACACATGCCCTGACCGAGTTGAAAGAGGCGTACGCCAAATATCAAAACGATCCTGATTTTTTGGCTGAATTTCGCAATGAATTAAAGCACTTTGTTGGCCGTCCTTCGCCTGTATATCACGCCAAACGCTGGTCGGAAATTATGGGTGGCGCGCAAATTTACTTCAAGCGTGAAGACCTGAACCATACTGGTGCACACAAGATCAATAACGTGATTGGTCAAGCTTTGCTGGCAAAGCGCATGGGTAAGCCACGCGTGATTGCAGAGACCGGTGCTGGTCAGCATGGCGTGGCAACTGCCACTATCTGCGCACGCTTTGGCTTGGAGTGCGTGGTGTACATGGGATCGGAAGACGTCAAGCGCCAAGCGCAAAATGTGTACCGCATGAAGCTTTTGGGTGCGACTGTGGTGCCGGTTGAATCAGGTTCAAAAACGCTCAAAGACGCGTTGAATGAGGCGATGCGTGATTGGGTCGCGAATGTCGACAATACTTTTTACATTATCGGCACGGTTGCTGGCCCGCATCCTTACCCTATGATGGTGCGCGATTTTCAGGCGGTGATTGGTGAGGAATGTTTGTGGCAGATGCCGGAAATGACCGGGCGTCAGCCGGATGCGGTGATCGCCTGTGTCGGCGGTGGCTCAAATGCCATGGGAATTTTTTATCCTTATATCGATCAAAAAGAAGTACAACTGATTGGTGTGGAAGCAGCTGGTGAGGGCATGGAATCCGGCAAACATTCGGCCTCATTAACCGCTGGTTCACCGGGTGTCTTGCATGGTAATCGCACTTACCTTTTGCAGGATGAAAACGGTCAAGTCATAGAAACTCATTCGGTTTCGGCTGGCTTGGATTATCCCGGCGTGGGGCCTGAGCATGCCTGGTTAAAAGATTCTGGTCGTGCACAATACGTCACGATTACTGATGAAGAGGCACTCAAGGCATTCCATGATTGTTGCCGCATTGAAGGCATTATTCCGGCCCTGGAATCGAGTCACGCCTTAGCCTATGCCGCGAAATTGGCGGCGACATGGCCTAAAGATAAAATTATCCTGGCGAATTTGTCCGGTCGCGGTGATAAAGATATGCATACCGTAGCTGAAAAAGCTGGCCTGAAATTTTATTGAAAAAACAGAATATGTCAAAAATACAAGCATGTTTCGCCGCATTGGCAGCGAACAATAAAAAAGGCCTGATCCCGTTTATCACCGCTGGCGATCCAGCGCCGGAATTAACTGTGCCGTTGATGCATGCGTTGGTTGATGGCGGGGCGGATATCATCGAGTTGGGCGTACCGTTTTCTGATCCTATGGCGGATGGCCCGGTGATACAACGTGCATCGGAGCGCGCTTTGCTCAAAGGCGTGAGCTTGCGCGATGTGCTGCAATTTGTTCGTGAATTCCGTACTCGTAACCAAATCACGCCAGTAGTGTTGATGGGTTATGCAAATCCTATCGAGCGTATGGGGCAGGACGCTTTTATTGCGCAAGCGGCAGAAGCCGGTGTCGATGGCGTGTTGGTCGTCGATTATCCGCCGGAAGAGTGTGAAGAATTCGTCGCTACGATGAAGCAGCGCGGTATGGATACGATTTTCCTGTTGGCGCCAACTTCGACCGATGAACGCATCGCTCAGGTTGGTAAAGTTGCAAGCGGTTATGTGTATTATGTCTCGCTAAAGGGAGTGACTGGGTCGGGAACGCTCGATTTGGGCGCTGTTGCAGAGATGATGCCGAGAATAAAAAAACATATCAAAGTACCAATCGGTGTCGGCTTCGGTATCCGCGATGGCGCTACGGCCAGAGCCATTTCCACGGTTTCTGATGCTGTTGTCATTGGTTCAAGGATCATCCAAGAGTTGGAAAATACACCACAGGAAAATGCAGTGGCGGCAGTAAAAATGTTTATTTCTGGTGTCAGACAGGCTTTGGACGAGTAAAATACGCACCGAAACCGAGTGTTCACCAAAAATGGACAAGATGCTTGCAAGCAAATTGAGTAATCAAAACAAGATGTGCTTGCAAGTCGACATCAGGAGAAATAAATGAGTTGGTTAGAAAAATTGCTTCCACCGCGCATACAGCGCTCAGAATCCGCAAATCGTAAATCCATGCCGGAAGGCTTGTGGGTGAAATGCCCGTCCTGCGAAGCGGTACTATACCGTTCAGATCTTGAGGCAAATATTCATGTTTGCCCAAAATGCAGCCACCACTTGCGCATAGGCGCTCGCGAACGTCTCGATGCCTTGCTCGATACCGGCGGACGTTACGAAATTGGCCAGGAAGTGTTGCCGGTCGATACGCTCAAGTTTAAAGATAGTAAAAAATATACCGATCGTCTCAAAGACGCCTTGGAAACAACCCGTGAGACCGATGCAATGGTGGTCATGGGCGGCTCGATTATGGCTGTACCTGTCGTGGTTGCCTGTTTCGAATTTGAATTCATGGGTGGATCGATGGGTTCTGTCGTCGGCGAGCGTTTTGTCCGTGGTGTGCAAGCAGCGCTGGAACAAAAAGTACCGTTTATTTGTTTCACTGCAACCGGTGGTGCGCGTATGCAAGAGGGCTTGCTGTCGCTGATGCAGATGGCAAAGACCACTTCCATGCTGACCAAATTATCCGAGAAAAAACTCCCCTTCATTTCAGTTCTTACTGACCCGACGATGGGCGGTGTTTCCGCCTCGTTCGCCTTCCTGGGTGACGTGGTGATTGCCGAGCCGAAAGCCTTAATTGGTTTTGCCGGTCCGCGCGTGATTGAAAACACCGTGCGTGAAAAATTACCCGAAGGGTTTCAGCGCGCTGAATTCCTGGTGCAAAAGGGCGCAGTGGATATGATCGTTGATAGACGTAAAATGCGTGAAGAGATCGCCCGTCTGATGGCACTTTTACAAAATCAACCTGCCGAAGCAGTTTCCTGATTATTTTAGCTTTCCAAATTAGCCCGAATGCGCCTGATTGTTAAGTGTTAACGTCAGGCTCTCGGGCTTTTTCAATTTATGCACAATTCTCCAAGTACCCTGCAAGACTGGCTTTCGCTGCTGGAAACCCGGCATTCCAAAGAAATTGATATGGGGCTGGAGCGCGTCGCCAGTGTCAAAAATCGATTAAATATCCATTATGACTGTCCGCTCATTGTGGTTGGCGGCACCAATGGCAAAGGTTCGACCTGCGCCATGCTGGAAGCTATCTTGTTGCAAGCCGGATATAAAGTTGGCTTGTACAGCAAGCCGCATTTTTTAGATTTCAACGAGCGCGCGCGCATCAATGGTGAACAAGTCACGGATGAGGTATTTATCAAGACCTTTGCCGAAGTCGAGCAAGCTCGTGCCGATGTTTCGCTGACGTATTTTGAATTTACCACGCTGGCGATTTGTAAATTGCTGGCAGATGCCAAACTCGATGTCGTTATTCTAGAGGTAGGCCTTGGCGGTCGCCTTGATGCCGTGAATGTTTTTGACGGCGATGTCGCTATCGTCACCAGCGTGGATATCGATCACGTAGATTACCTAGGTGATACACGAGAAAAGATTGGTTTTGAAAAAGCAGGAATTTTTCGTGCGAATAAAGCCGCCATTTGTAGCGACCCTGTTCCGCCGCAGTCCTTGATTGAACACGCAAAAAATATAGGTGCTGATTTACGTTTGTTTGGCCGCGATTTCAATTATAACGGTGACAAACAACAGTGGAATTTTGCCGGTCGCGAGCAACGGCGCAATTCACTTGGTTACCCAAGTTTGCGTGGAGCGAATCAACTCTTAAATGCTTCTGCGGTTCTGGCTGCACTGGAAGTGTTGAAACAAGAGTTACCGGTCGGTGCGCAAGAAATTCGCAATGGCCTGGCCATGGTAGATTTACCCGGACGTTTTCAAGTGATGCCTGGGCGCCCAGTGGTCGTGCTGGATGTCGCGCATAACCCGCATGCAGCTGCTGCCTTGTCACAGAATCTCGACAACATGGGGTTTCATGCCTATACCTATGCAATATTTGGCTCTATGCTGGATAAAGATATTGATGGCGTGATTGCGCAAATTAAGGGCAAGATAGATCACTGGTGCCTTACGGATCTGCCTTTGCCGCGCGCCGCAAGCGCAATACAGATACACGAGAAATTACTCGAGGCTGGAGTTTTGCCGGATGCCGAACATAGCATACAAAATTTTGCAACTCCAGAAGCGGCTTACGCCTATGCGCTCAATAAAGCGGGTGAAAATGATAGAATAGCGGTCTTCGGGTCTTTTCTCACAGTTGCAGGTGTGATGAAAGCCAGAAAAACGACGAGTGCTGATTCAGGGCGCCAATGAGAATTTGGTGTTACCAGCATTCGCTAACAGTTCAAAGTTCGAATTCAAAGTTTGATAACCAATCAGATACTTGCACATGGGCCTACTCTCGTTGTTTAAGAATAATATGCAAAAGCAAGAAACCCCTGAGGATGCCGATAGCGGCGAATTTCATTCTCGTGCGGAGCAGGACAGTAAGCCTGTTCGTGCCAATGGAAAGCGTGCAACGCCGAATCGTAAGGCCAAGGTCGTTGATCCGATTTTGCCTGAGAAAAAACGTGCCAGACGTCGCTTGATTGGTGCAGTCGCTCTTGTGCTTGCTGCCGTGATAGGTTTGCCGATGGTGCTCGATTCAGAGCCTAAACCAAATGCTGACGATATCAGCATACAAATTCCGTCAAAAGATAAAGCCTCGGCCTTGGCTGAACATACGGCTACTGTACAAGTTGCAAGTGCAGCCACGAGCACTGCTGTATCTGCCAACAAAAATAAGTCACTGGTCGCTGAACCGGTCGAAGAAATTATTGTGCCACCGCTTAAAGTGACTAGCGATGCGCCGCTAAAATCTGTTGCGCCTAGCGGCAAAACTGAGCAAAAATTAGAAACACCGAAGAACGAAGCTACCGTCGATAGCAAGCCACAGGTGCCGGCAGCATCAAAGTCTTCAGCAAAGGCGAGTAGTCCTGTAGCTACCCCAGAGTCGCTATCTAAAGCGCAAAACAAATCTGAAACTGCAGATGAAACCTCTCGGGCAATGGCAATTTTGGAAGGCAAATCTGCCGCAAAGCCGGCTGCAAAAGAAAAAGCGACAGCGAGTTACATAGTGCAAGTGGCGGCCTTAGCCACGCAAGAAAAAGTCAACGAATTGCAGAGCGCGCTCAAGGCTGCCAATATTAAGTCGTATACGCAAAAAGTAATCACTGTTTCAGGTCAGATAACTCGTATTCGTGTAGGTCCGTTTGACTCGAAAGACGAAGCCGAGAAAATGCAGGCAAAATTGGAAAAAATTGGTCTGAATGGAAAATTGGTTCCAAACTAATCGACCATCGAATTGACCATCGAATTGACCATCGAATTGACCATCGAATTGACCATTAATCGAGCATTATTGTGACCTTATTTGATTATCTAGTCTTGTTTGTGTTGCTGTGTTCTATCGTCATTAGCACCATGCGCGGCCTGATTAGAGAAGTGCTGTCCTTAGTCAGTTGGATCGTCTCTTTCGTGGTGGCGAACGCTTATGGCGCGACATTGGCAGGGTGGCTGCCGAATCTTATTCCAGGACAGGCCTTACGATTGATTGTTGGTTTTTTAGTCTTGTTTATTGGCGTACGTTTGCTAATGTCATTATTAATGAAAGCAGTGGATGCACTGATTAAAGCCAGCGGACTAAGTTTGGCCGATCGTGGATTAGGTGGCTTGTTTGGATTGGCGCGCGGTTGTGTCATTGTCATGGCGGCCGTACTGCTGAGTGGGATGACCTCAATTCCCCAGCAGGCATTCTGGAAAGATGCTTTGCTGAGCCCGATGGCAGAGACTGCTGTGCAAACCATCATGCCATTTTTACCTGGCTCGGTAACCCAACATGTGAAGTTTTGATGTGTTTTGATGCGTTTTGATTCGATTTTGATTTTGTTTTAAGGAGTCCACCATGTGTGGCATCGTAGGCGTAGTTTCAAATAGTCCCGTCAACCAGTTGCTTTATGATGCTTTGCTGCTGTTGCAACATCGCGGTCAGGATGCTGCTGGTATCGCAACCAGTCACGGCAATAAATTTGCCATGCATAAGGCAAATGGTCTGGTGCGCGACGTTTTCCGTACCCGCAATATGCGTTCTTTGCCGGGTAATGTCGGTATCGGACAAGTGCGATATCCAACCGCAGGTTCGACCAGTGAAGAAGAGGCGCAGCCATTTTATGTGAATGCACCATTTGGTATTACCTTGGCGCATAACGGTAATCTGACCAATGCTGCTGAATTAAAAGTGGAATTGTTCAAGAACGATTTCCGTCACCTCAACACCGATTCTGATTCCGAAGTTTTGCTGAATATTTTGGCGCATCAGATACAGGAAGTCATCAGCGGTTATTCGCTTGACCCAGCCTCGATCTTCCGTGCGGTTGCCATGCTGCATAGACGCGTCCGTGGTTCTTACGCGGTGGTTGCGCAAATTGCCGGATACGGCTTGCTGGCCTTCCGTGATCCATTCGGCATTCGTCCTTTATGTCTCGGAATTTCGCATACTGAAAGAGGCGTCGAGTACATGATCGCCAGTGAGTCAGTTGCCCTGGAAGGCTTGGGCTTTAAGTTTGAGCGTGACGTTGCACCGGGTGAGGCTATCTTCATTGATCTTGATGGCCGTATGTATAACGAGCAATGCGCAGAAAATCCTAGCCTGAATCCTTGTGCCTTTGAATACGTGTATCTGGCTCGCCCGGATTCGATTATTGATGGCGCTTCGGTGTATTTAACTCGCCTTAAAATGGGCCAGTATCTAGCTGAAACTATCCGTAGCCGATTTAGTGATGGTGAGATCGATGTGGTCATGCCGATTCCTGATTCATCCCGTCCTTCGGCCATGGAGCTCGCTTCGACCCTTAATCTAGATTACCGCGAAGGCTTCATTAAAAACCGTTACATCGGTCGTACTTTCATGATGCCTGGTCAAGCGATTCGCCGTAAATCTGTGCGCCAGAAACTCAATGCAATTGGTTCTGAGTTTAAAGGCAAGAATGTATTGCTGGTAGATGATTCTATCGTGCGCGGCACAACCAGCCGTGAGATCGTCCAGATGGCACGCGAATCCGGTGCCCGTCGCGTCATTTTTGCTTCGGCTGCGCCACCGGTACAATTCCCTAACGTGTATGGCATCGACATGCCAACCCGCAGTGAACTCATTGCCTATGGTCGTACTGAAGAAGAAGTCTGCCGCGAGATTACGGCAGATGCCTTGGTGTATCAAGACGTCGCGGCAATGAAGCGTTCGATTGCAGATGTTAATCCGGTCTTGCGCAGTATCGAGGCATCTTGCTTTGATGGCTATTACATTACCGGTGATGTCACTTCTGATTATCTGGATAAACTAGAAGCTGCGCGGAATAAGCCAAGACCAGACACCGAGGATTTAATGCCTTCGCAACTCAATCTGAATTTGGCTGATAACGCATACTAAATTCAGTTTGAGAAAATAAAAAACCTGCCGTGTTTTTCACCGCAGGTTTTTTTGTTTCCGAATGTATCGAAGCATAGCCATTTGTTTCAATTCTATACAAAACAGTAGCTAGATTTGCTAGCTTATTGAGCTTGTTTGAAAATACAATAGGCTAGGCAATAGCACTCTGTATAGTGTCATTTTTTTCTCATCACAAGTTTAAATTCATCTTAAATATGTCTAGTCAATTTCGCCGCAGTGCATGTTTTTTCGTCATTGCCGGCGCAGCCTTTATGCATCCGTGTGCTTTTGCTCAAGTAGAACCGACGATAAAGAATTCAGTCGATGAGATTAAAGACAATAAAGATATTGAAGAGCCGAACAAAAAGAAATTAAAGAAAATTGAGAAAAAAACTGAGAAAGAAAATGAGAAGCAAGTTCCGCTAAAAAACGCAGAGGAACCCGCAAAAAGCGCAGTGCAAAAAATCACTATCCAAGGTGGCCGCCAATCTGATCTTGATGAGCGTCGTCTCTCTACCGCATCAAGAATGATCTTCGGGCGGGAAGAGCTCGACAGAAATGGCGATACGAATATTGGCGATGTTCTCAAACGGCTACCTGGTGTAACTATTGGTGGTCGCCCGGGGCGTGGCGGCGATATCCGCATGCGTGGCATGGGTAGCGGTTATACGCAGATTTTGATCAATGGGGAGCGTGCGCCGCGTGGTTTTTCTATGGATTCTTTATCGCCAGATCAGGTTGAACGCATCGAAGTTATGCGCGGGCCCGTTGCGGAATACAGCACTCAGGCAATTGCAGGAACTGTCAATATCGTCTTACGCGAAGACTATAAGCAAAAAGATACCGAGCTAAAATTGACTGAAAGTGTGGAGCAGGGCAGAAGCGCACCGAATATTTCGCTGACTTATCCTGGGCAATATGGTGTGCTGTCGTATGCATTGAGCGGCTCGGTTTTTCGCAATCGCCAGCACGATGAAAGTGCCACGCATATTCAGGACGAAGACAGTCTGGGTCAAATAATTCTTGCGCAAGATTTACACGACGAAACTAGTCGTCAATCTAGCGGCATACATTTCGCGCCACGCCTGAATTTCCATTTTGAGGATGGCGACAGCTTGATGCTGCAACCCTTTATCATGAATTCGCGTAGCGACTCACGCTCAACTAGCGCACTGACCCAAGTTCCAAGTGCAACGGCACTGTATGACTATGCCAGTTCCATCAGTAATTCTGAGAGTAACTTTGCCCGTGGCTTTGGTAATTGGCAAAGTAAATTTTCTAATAATGCAAAATTGAATCTCAAATTCGGTGGTGGCCTCGGACACATGGAGAGTTCTTCCCTGCGCACACAATTTGATGCCAGCGGTAAGTTGCTCGATACGATTTCAGATGTAAATAATACGCGTGATAGCAGTCTCAATATCGGCGGTAAATATACTCTTCCCTTGAATGAAAAGCATACTTTGGCCAGTGGCCTGGAACTTGAAAAAGGCGCGCGGACACAGGCTAGGATTTCCCTTGATAATGGTCTCCCGCAATTTGCCGAGTCTGGCGACAATCTCAAAGCCAGTACGCGCCGCCTGGCTGCGTTCGTACAAGACGAGTTTGATATTAATCCTCAGTGGTCGGCGTACGCTGGATTGCGCTGGGAAGGTATACGTACTAACAGCGTAACTGCGAGCAATACCGTTGATAATTCCAGCGAAGTCTGGAGCCCGCTTTTGCATGGTGTGTGGCGCTTGCCAGGTGGAGGTAAAGACCAGGTGCGAATGGGCCTGACCAGTAGCTATCGTGCTCCGGCATTGAATGATTTAATTGCCTTACCATCGATCTCGCCATTGAATAGTTTTTTCAAGCCTGACCGTACCGGCAATCCTGCTTTGAAGCCTGAAAAAGCTAAAGGTCTCGATCTGGCATTTGAACATTATCTGACACGTGCTGGCATCATGAGTGCGAATGTGTTCGTACGCAGCATAGACGATTTGATACGTCGTCGCACCGACGAGGTGATGACGTCAAGAGGATTGAAGTGGGTATCCTCGCCGATTAATATTGGTCACGCAGTGACGCGCGGCATCGAGCTAGAGGCCAAATTCCAAATGCAAGAATTTTTCCCCGAAGCGCCTGCTATCGATTTTCGTAGCAACTACAGTCATTTTTGGTCGAGTGTCGACGACATCCACGGGCCAAATAACCGCTTAGATCAACAACCGAATCAGACCGCAAATTTTGGCCTGGATTATCGCCCAGCTGGCCTGGCATTAACTTTGGGTGGGAGTATCAATTGGACTCCTGCCTATGTGACACAAAGCAGTGATACGCAGACTAATTTCACAGGAATTAAACGGCAAATCGACCTATATGGTATGTGGAAATTTAATCCTGGTTTGCAATTACGTTTATCTGCCAATAATCTTCAAGCCGATGATTCCATCAGTGCCAGCTCTGTCCTTGCGGGAGGCATTAACCGTGAACAAAGCACTCTTGCAAAAACCTATACAACTTGGTCACTTAAACTCGAGATGAAGTTGTAACAGGGATCTAATGGTGTTTTTTGTTGAGCTTGTGCTACAGGCGTTTGCAAAAATGCCAGACTCGCCTTCCGTGCGTAGCAGCACGGGCTGCTCTCGGAGAGTACAATGATGAGTCTGTATTCTTGTATGCTAAATCATGTTGCCCGCTAATCTTAATGTTGATCTTCATTGCCACTCCACCATATCTGATGGTGTTCTCGCGCCCGCTGATGTGGCGATTCGAGCCAAGTCAAATGGTGTCGATGTTTGGGCTCTAACCGATCACGATGAAATACGCGGTATTCCAGAAGCACGTGTAGCGGCTTTGGACCTTGGCATGCGTTTTATTACCGGTCTTGAAATATCTGTTACCTGGGCTGGACACACCATCCATATCGTCGGTTTAAATGTTGACGAAACCAATGAAGAATTACTGAATGGTCTGGCGATGACCCGCTCTGGCCGCCAGCTTCGCGCTGAAGATATGGCAGCTGATTTGGCTAAGGTTGGCATCCCTAACGTGTATCAAGGCGCATTAAAATATGTAGGGAATCCAGACTTGATTTCACGCTCGCATTTTGCCCGTTATCTGGTTGAAATCGGGATTTGCGAAGATGTTTCTGCGGTTTTTAAGAAATACTTGACTGAAGGTAAACCCGGATTTGTCGCGCATCGCTGGGCCACACTGGCTGAAGCCGTGGGCTGGATTCGGCGCTCAGGCGGGGTTGCCGTGGTCGCACATCCTGGTCGATATAACTTGAGCCCGCTCGCTTTTGATGAGTTTTTCCGTGAGTTCAAGGCATACGGTGGTAGCGCCATTGAGGTTGTTACGGGTAGTCATACCGTAGATCAATTCTATGAGTACACTAAAGTCGCCAATCGTTATGGTTTTGCAGGGTCGCGCGGCTCCGATTTCCATTCTCCCGACGATAAATCCCCCGATCTCGGGCGTTTACCACCTCTTGCTAAGAGCTTGACGCCAGTTTGGGCTGATTGGTTTTGATTTTCGTTAAATTCCGCTAAGATTCGCTTGAATTTCTTATTTGCGACAGCATCTAGCACATACGTTCAACATATTACGTTCAACTTATTACGTTTAACTTTTAAGGATTAACGAATGAAACGCATCTTTTTATTCCTGGCAACCAATTTAGCAGTCATGCTGGTGATGTCGGTCGTCTTATCGATGCTCGGCGTCAATCGCTTTTTAACCGCGAACGGTTTGAATCTCAGCATGTTGATGGTGTTTTCTCTGGTAGTGGGATTTACCGGCGCCTTCTTTTCATTGCTGATCAGTAAGCCGATGGCAAAATGGTCGACTGGTGCGCGTGTCATCGAGGCGCCAAGTTCCTCCACAGAATTGTGGTTGATCAGCACGGTAAAAAACTTATCTGAACGCGCCGGAATTGCCATGCCAGAAGTGGCTGTTTATGATGGCGAAGCAAACGCCTTCGCTACTGGAGCATTTAAGAATTCTGCCTTGGTCGCGGTCTCGACTGGTTTGCTGGAAAGTATGACCAAGGAAGAAGTAGAAGCGGTACTGGGACATGAAATTGCCCACGTCGCCAATGGCGATATGGTGACGATGACCTTGATCCAGGGTGTCGTGAATACCTTCGTGGTATTTTTAGCGCGTGTGGTTGGTTATGCCATCGATAAGACAGTCTTCCGTAATGATGAAGATGACCGTCCTGGTATCGGTTATATGGTCACCGTATTTGTTTGTGAAATCGTGTTTGGTATTGCGGCTTCGATGATAGTTGCCTGGTTCTCACGTCAGCGAGAATTCCGCGCCGATGCTGGTTCGGCTAGGCTGTTAGGTAATCAGCAACCGATGATCCATGCACTCGCGCGTTTGGGCGGGCTGGTTCCGGGTGAGTTACCTAAATCAATGGCTGCAGCTGGTATTAGCGATAAACCAGGTTGGGGGGCCTTGTTTTCTACCCACCCACCAATGGAGCAACGCATCACTGCTTTGCAAAATTTAAAATAATTGAAAATTGTGTGTTTTTAATTAGATTAAATTAATTTCAAACTAACCCGGCGGTAGCGCGTGCTACCGCCTTATTTATTTATATGAGTCAATTTTTTCAAATCCATCCTGATAATCCGCAACTGCGTTTGATCAAACAAGCGGTACAGATTATTGGCCAGGGCGGTATCGTCGCCGTGCCGACTGATTCTTGTTATGCGCTGGTATGCCATCTCGATGACAAAGATGCGGTTACCCGCTTGCGCCGGATTCGTGGTGTCGATGAGAAGCATCACCTGACTTTGTTGTGCCGCGATTTATCAGAAATTGCGGTCTACGCAAAAATCGATAATCGTCAATTCCGCATGATCAAGTCCGCAACGCCTGGCCCTTACACGATGATACTTGAGGCGACTAAAGAGGTGCCGCGCAGGCTGAGCCATCCATCGCGCAAGACCATAGGTTTGCGGGTGCCGGAGAATCGGATTACGCATGCCTTGTTGGAAGAACTCAAGCAACCCATGCTTGGTACCACGCTGATACTTCCGGATGAAGACGAGCCTTTGACTGACCCGGAAATTATTCGGGTTCGATTGGAAAAACTGATTGACCTGGTGATCGACGGCGGCGCTTGCAGCCTGGTGCCCACTACCGTGATCGACATGACTGGCGATATGCCAGAATTAATTCGTCAGGGCAGGGGTGATGCGCGCCTGTTTGGGTTGTAAGTCCTCTTCCCTTTTGAAAAACTCTCACTGTTAGGTTCTCCCATGGATGAAATAATTCGAAACATCGCAGTCTATGCTTTGCCTTTAATTTTCGCGATTACTTTGCATGAGGCTGCGCATGGTTATGTCGCAAAATATTTTGGTGACACAACTGCCTACAGCCAAGGGCGTGTCAGTCTCAATCCGGTGGTTCACATTGATCTGATGGGTACGATAGTTATCCCAGCCTTGTTGTACGCGATTGGTAGCCCATTTTTATTTGGCTATGCAAAACCAGTACCGGTAAATTTTGGAAATTTACGTAAGCCCAAGCAGCAAATGGCATGGGTGGCTCTAGCGGGGCCTGCGGCGAATTTGCTCATGGCATTTTTGTGGATGATCTTTATCATTATTTTGCATGTGCTCAAGGTCGATACTGAATTTTTTCTAAAGATGGCACAAGCTGGTGTTTCCGTTAATTTGATGTTGTTCGCCTTTAATCTTTTTCCAATTCCGCCGCTAGATGGAGGGCGGATATTGGTCAGTTTGTTGCCGCACAAATATGCGTTCAAGGTCGCGCAAATTGAACCGTATGGATTCTTCATTGTTTTGGCCTTGGCTTATATCCAAGCTTTACGTTTTTGGATGGTACCGCTGATGATGATGGCAAATGCTTTCTTGGGTATATTGATTTCGCCATTTACTCTTTTGTTGAGCTAGTCAAATGCATCCTGAAGCCTCTGCCTGGGTGCGCCGTTTCCTTCCCCTTATCGCAAAAAACAATGGGCCAGTGCTAGATCTGGCCTGTGGCAGCGGTCGTCATACTCGCTTGTTATTGGATGCTGGCTACGAGGTTTGGTCGCTGGATAAAGATGCATCTTTGCTTGCGCCTTTAGCTGTGCTCGGTGCCCGTTGTTTTCAGCGTGATCTTGAAATGCCGCATGACGGGATTGCGCTAGATGGCAAAGGCAGTTGGCCATTTGAGGCAAATACTTTTTCCGCCATTATCGTGACAAATTACCTGTATCGGCCTCTGCTGGCAAATCTGACGTCATCCTTAAAAGACGGCGGCATCTTGATTTATGAGACATTTGCCGCCGGTAATGAAAGTTACGGCAGCCCCAGGAATCCGGACTTTTTGCTGCAGCCCGGGGAACTAATCGAGTATTACTTGTCTCAAGCTATGCCAGCCAGAAAAAATCACTGCATTGCCTTTGAACATGGACATATTCTTCATCCGCGTCCTGCAGTAGTACAGCGTATTTGTCTACGCTGTGTTCCAGCCACTTCAGCAATAGACACTACAGGTGACCATCTCGAAGGTATTTGATATCATATTTGCAGGCATTTAAGACGATTCTCGCCCATAGTAACGGGTGATCCGCTACAATCGAGGTTTTACTTTTTCTCGCACTAACATGACTATGATACAAGGAAGCCTGGTTGCTATTGTGACCCCCATGCACGCTGACGGTAGTCTCGATTTGCCGTGTCTGCGAAAGTTGATTGATTGGCATATCGCTGAAGGTACCGATGGTATCGTTATCGTTGGCACTACCGGTGAATCACCGACCGTGACAGTTGAAGAACATTGCGAATTGATCCGCGTCGCGGTGGAGCACGCCAATAAGCGTATTCCTATCATTGCAGGTTCAGGCGGTAACTCAACCGCTGAGGCAATCGCGCTCACTACCTTTGCCAAGAAAATCGGCGCGGATGCTTCGCTACAGGTTGTGCCTTACTACAATCGGCCAACCCAAGAAGGCATGTATCAGCATTTCAAGAAGATTGCTGAATCTGTCGATATCCCTGTGATCTTGTATAACGTTCCTGGCCGTACAGTTGCCGATATGTCGAATGAGACTATGCTGCGCTTGGCGCAGGTTCCGGGCATCATCGGCGTCAAGGAAGCAAGTGGAAATATCGCCAGAGATACCGATTTAATTCGTCAGGCACCAGCGTCATTTGCTGTATATTCCGGCGACGATGCCAGTGCCATGGCCTTGATGTTTTGTGGCGGCAAAGGGAATATCTCTGTCACCGCCAATGTGGCACCGCGGGCTATGCATGAGATGTGTGCTGCTGCGATGGCTGGCGATATTGCCAAGGCAATTTCGATTAATAACCGCCTCATCCCATTACACAATAAGTTATTTATTGAACCAAATCCATTGCCGGTGAAGTGGGTGATGCATGAGATGGGCTTGATTCCATCCGGTATGCGTTTGCCTTTAGTTCCTTTGTCCCAGCAATACCATGAAATCGTTCGTGCAGCGATGCGTGAATCAGGTGTATTACAATAAGGTCGTTTTTAGCGGGCTAACAAGTTTTTGGCTCAGAAGCGACTATTTATATTTCGATTGATAACAATTTGTAGGGATTTTCAGATGGCAAAAAGCTTTGTTGCTAAAAATGGGATGACTAGTGCTTTGGTACTTGCAGGCGTGATCAGTTTAAGTGCTTGTACGACTGTCTTTGAGCCAAATCGTATTGACTATAGAAGTGCAAGTAAGGCGGTCACTGCGGCTTTAGATGTTCCTCCTGATTTAACCCAAATTCGTAGAGATAGTCGATTTGGAATTCCAGAGTCGAATCAAGGTAGTGCGACCGCTTCAAGCTATAACTTACAAAAAGATAATAAAAATCTTGTCTTGGCAAATGGTGTAGTCGCGCCATTGCAATTGAAAGAGATGCGTATAGAGCGTGATGGTACTCAAAGGTGGTTAGTCGTCAATGCTGCGCCTGATGCAATCTGGCCAAAATTGAAAGATTTTTGGCAAGAACTTGGATTTGTGATCGGTGTTGAAAATCAAGACACTGGTGTGATGGAAACGGATTGGGCTGAAAACCGCGCAAAAATTCCTCAGGATATTATTCGAAGCACGATAGGTAAAGTTCTTGATGGACTTTATTCCACCGGTGAACGGGATAAATTCCGTACCCGGGTGGAGCGTTTGGCAAATGGCGGCGTAGAAATTTACATTAGCCATCGTGGCGCGCAAGAAGTCTTGGTCGGCAGTCAAAAGGAATCGGCTGTTTGGACGCCACGGTCATCAGATAGTGGACTGGAGGCTGAATTTTTGTCTCGTTTGATGGTAAGACTGGGTGCAGATCCTGAAGGCGCAAAGGTCGCAGTTAATTCCGCAGCACCGGCCAAGGCACGTTCGACTCTTCTAAAGGCTGAGAATCTGAGTTATGTCGAAACCGATGAAGGTTTTGATCGCTCGTGGCGCCGGGTTGGACTTGCGCTTGATCGTATCGGCTTCACTGTTGAAGATCGTGATCGTTCGCAAGGTTTGTATTATGTTCGCTACATTGATCAAGATATTGATGCCAAGACAAAAGGCGCGAGTGAAGGTTTCTTTGCAAAACTGTTCTCTTGGGGTTCTAGTGATGCGGCAAAAACTGGACAAAAATATCGTATCTTAGTTAAAGAGAGTGGGGAGTTCAGCCACATCACGGTGCATGGCGAAGACGGTAAAGTTGATGCGTCTCCAATTGCCACTAAAATTCTTCAATTGCTCAATGATCAATTGAAATAAGTTTTGTTCAATGTAATAAAAAAGCGAGTTACTCAGTAACTCGCTTTTTTTTGTTCGCTCTTTTATCGCTTAAATTCTGAGGCTATAGAAATTTTGGGCAAAAAAAAGCCAGCTCGAAAGCTGGCTTTTTCTCAAGTAAAAAATTACTTAGAAGCAGATGCTGATGCTGCTGCAGGAGCTGCTGGAGCTTCAGCTGCTGGTGCTGCTGCAGAAGCTGGAGCTTCAGCTGCTGGTGCTGCTGGCATTGCTGCTGGAGCAGAAGCTGGTGCTTCAACTGCAGGTGCTGGAGCAGCAGCTGGAGCTTCAGCTGGCTTGTTGCATGCTGTCAAAGCGATTGCCAACAGGGAAACTAGCAAGAGTGATTTTTTCATGTTTGTACTTTCAAAAAATTGATCAAAATTTATATAAACTTTTGCGATGAATAATTACCGGTAATTATCGCTCAAATAGGTTAATTCGCAGGCTAAATACAGAAAACATACCTAGCCCTTTCGAAACTTTCCTAACCCGGAATTATAATGATTTTTGTGCTAAACGAATAGTAATAGATTCATTTTTTTTCGTAATTTGGAACTTTTTTCATCAAAGTGATGTTTTTTTTGAGAAATATTAAAATTTGCTTGGTTAATATATAAGTATTTTGTCAAAAATATATTTTTGTGACAGGCTGGCATTATTTTTCGTCAACTCGGTTTAATTCTAGCCATCCATCTTCGTACCAGATGCAAAATGCCTCCATGACGTCAGCTGAAATGGATGAAATATCATCGCCATCGAGATAACGTTGATCCGCCAATTTATGTAAGCTCAGTTGATCTTCCTTGCTAACAGAAAATGACTCTCCGTTGATGAAAATATTTTTCCCTTTGTAGAGCATCTGCGTTTTAAGCGAAAGTGCAACGCCATTTTTTTGTGCCGACAGCGCAAATTTCTTGGGTGTCAGGTTTTTTTCAGGTGAGGTGAAAAATACACTGGATTTTGGTTCGGTCAGGTGTTCGCCCAAAAATATGGTCATGTCATCTTTGGTGAATTTTATTTTTGCTAATTCAGCAGCAATTGTGCTGAACATAGACTGGCTGATTTCTGCCGGGTTTGCGCCAGGTGTTAATTCGGGATCGGCATAACGGCCGGGCAGGTCGATTGAGTCCGACATGAACTGCAGGAAACTTTCGCCAAGTTCTTGAAAAGAGGGTGCGCGAAATCCAATTGAATACGTCATGCAATCGCCAATAGCAACACCATCGTGTGCGTAGTGCGGTGGCAGATATAGCATATCGCCAGGATTGAGGACGAATTCTTCTTCGGCTTTGAAATTGCTTAAGATCTTCAAAGGCATGCCTTTAATCAGAGACAAATCTTTTTGCGCGCCTATTCTCCAGCGACGTTGGCCGTGCGCCTGTAGCAAGAACACGTCATAAGAGTCAAAATGCGGCCCGACACCGCCGCCATCCTTGGCAAAGCTGATCATCAGATCATCCAGCCGAGCATCGGGAATAAAGCGGAATTGCCGTAGCAAGGCATCGGCTTTTCTATGATGCAGATTGACGCCTTGAACTAGCAGTGTCCAATCTTTCTTTTCTTTCAATGGTAATGGTGCGATTGGGCCATTTTTCATTTCCCAATGCTGTTTGAAGAAACTGATGAGACGTGACTCAACATCGTCTCTGCCGGCAAGCTCAAATAATTCTTCGGCGCTTAATAGTGGTGTGAAATCTGGGATGGCTTGGCGTATTAATAAGGGCTTTTTGTGCCAGTATTCGCTAAAAAACTGCTCGGGCGTCAGGCCGCCTAAAAGTGTCAAATTGGCTGAGTTTTTTTTCATATTGGGATTTTAGAGTTGACGATGCATGACAAACTGTATAATTCGTCTGCGAAATAAATTTTAAGGACTTAGCATGAAGATTGCCAAAAATACCGTTGTAACCGTACATTATAAACTGTCAGATGCGCAAGGTACGCTGATTGAAGATGGCCAGGAGCCTATGGTGTATTTACACGGCGGATATGAGAATACCTTGCCAAAAATTGAAGAGGCGCTTGAAGGAAAAACAGCTGGCTTCGATATCACAATACAAGTAGAGCCGGAAGATGCTTTTGGCGAATACGATGCAGATCTGGTCAAGGTAGAAGAGCGCAAGAACTTGCCTACGCCATTAGAAGTGGGCATGCAATTTGAGGGAACGCCAGATGGCGACGACGATGGCGACGCTCTGGTGTTTACCGTGACCGATGTGGCAGATGATAAAGTTGTCTTGGACGGAAATCATCCATTAGCTGGAATGGCCTTGCGTTTTACACTGAATGTTGCCGATGTACGCGCAGCGACCGATGAAGAAATCGCTCATGGACATGTGCATGGTGCCCATGGCCATCATGATGACGATGATGATGATGAGGATGAAGATGATTCTGGAAATGAATATCGCAGTCACCCGATTCATTAATTAGCTAACAAAAAAAATGCAACACCTCGGTGTTGCATTTTTTTTGCCTTGCTTTAAGCTAAATAAGCTAAATTTCTTATAGTGACTTAGCCATTTTCTTGAGCTGATATAGGGCTTCCAACGCTTCTCTTGGCGATAGTGAATCCGGGTCGAGCGCATCAATTGCATCCATCAAGGGCGTTTCCTCTAGCACTTCGACGATAGGCTCTTCCGTCGTTGGGCTGCTCATGCTGGCCGAAAACAAATCAAATTGCGGCGTGGTCTGCAGTGAATGCGTTTCCAGGTCGGCCAGGTGCTTTCTGGCGGAACGTATTACCGCTTGTGGAATTCCCGCCAATTGTGCAACTTGTAATCCGTAACTTTGCGATGCCGGTCCGGCTTGCACTGCATGCAGGAAGACTATTTTCTCTTTGTGCTCGATCGCGGAAAGATGCACATTCTCGGCGCTAGGATGCAGATCCGGCAGTTGCGTAAGTTCAAAGTAATGCGTGGCGAATAGCGTGTAGCTTTTGGATGTCTGTATCAAATGCCGGGCAATCGCCCAGGCCAGCGCCAGACCGTCAAAGGTTGATGTGCCGCGTCCGACTTCATCCATCAAGACCAGTGATTGTTCGGTTGCGCCATTCAGGATGGCGGCCGATTCTGTCATCTCCACCATGAAGGTAGAACGTCCACCAGCTAAGTCATCGGCTGCGCCTATACGCGTAAAGATCCGGTCGATCGGGCCTATGATGGCTTGCGCTGCCGGTACATAACTGCCAACATACGCCAGTAAAGTGATCAAGGCAACTTGGCGCATGAAGGTCGATTTACCACCCATGTTCGGGCCGGTAATCAGCAGTAGCTTTCTTTCGTCCGATAGCTGGCAATCGTTGGCGATAAAACGCTCGATCTGGTTTTCGACGACAGGGTGACGGCCTTGCAGTATGTTGAGCACCGGCTCATCGATGAGTTGCGGCGCGCACCAATTATTTTTTGTTGCGTGGTTGGCGAGGCTGACCAGCGTATCGATTTGGGCGATGGCGTGAGCGATCGCTTGTAAGGTAGTAATGTGCGGAAGTAATTCCAGCAATACTTTTTCGTACAAGACTTTTTCACGGACTAGCGAGCGCTCTTGCGCAGATAAGGCCTTGTCTTCAAAGGCTTTCAGTTCTGGCGTGATATAGCGTTCAGCATTTTTTAAAGTCTGGCGGCGGCGATAATTGTCCGGAACTTTATCGGTCTGGCCATTGGTCACCTCGATATAAAAACCATGCACTTTGTTATATTCAACGCGTAAATTCGCGATGCCGGTGCGGGCACGTTCTGACGTTTCCAGGTCGATCAAGAATTGCCCTGCGTTTTCTGAAAGCGCGCGCAATTCATCGAGCTCAGCGTCAAATCCAGTGGCAATCACGCCACCATCCCGCACCATGGTTGCAGGCTGTTGCATCAGGCTGCGTTCCAATAAATCCAGGCATTCGACCGGGGTCGCCAGATCGGTGAATATTTTTGTCAGCAGGCTGGTGTGGCTGTCTTCCACGCACATGGCGACATAGGTGCGCACGGTCGGCAAGTGCTGCAGGCCATCGCGCAAACCAGCCAAATCACGTGGTCGTGCCGACTGCAGCGCGATGCGGGTGGTGATGCGCTCGATGTCAGGCACTGAAGTTAACGTCGTAGATAAACCGGCGGTTGAATCGGCCTGGATCAAGGCCTTGATGGCATTGTGGCGCGCACGTGCAATCGACTGATCACGTCTTGCATGATGCAGCCAATGACGCAAAAGGCGCGAGCCCATCGCGGTGCGGCAATTGTCGAGTAAAGAAAATAAAGTAGGGGATTCCTGTCCGCGCAAGGTCTCGGTCAGTTCCAGATTGCGCCGTGTTGCAGTATCCAGACCGATAAACTCATTTTCTGTTTCTACCGTCAAGCTATTAACATGCTTGAGGCCGCGGCCCTGGGTGTTTTCTGCATAACGCAAGAGCGCACCGGCGGCACCTAAGGCGGCAGTTAAATTCTCTACGCCAAAGCCAGTCAGCGATGAGGTCGCCATCTGATCTTGCAGCGTCTTTTGTCCTTGCTTCAGGTCGAAGTGCCAATCTGGAACTTCGGAGAATTTACCGGGGAGGCTGGCCTGGTGTTGCTCTAATAATAAAGTACCGGCCGAGATGAGAATCTCAGCGGCTGAAATTCTTTCCAGTTCTTGTAATAAGCGGTTCGCCAATGCCTTTTCGTCAGTGCTAAATTCCATCAGCTTGAGCGCACCGCTGGCCAGCGATAACCAGGCCAGGCCAACTGTCACGGTTTTACGTTGTTGCAGCATGCAAAGCGAAAGCAGCGGCCGGTCGGATTTTGCTGGTAACAAATCGGTATCAGTCAGCGTACCTGGCGTAATCACGCGCATGACTTTGCGCTCTACCGGGCCTTTGCTGGTCGCCGGGTCGCCGATCTGCTCGCAAATGGCGGCGGATTCGCCCATCTTGACGAGTTTGGCCAAATACGGATCAAGCGAATGAAACGGAATGCCAGCCATCTTGATTGGCGCCCCGTTCGAGGTGCCGCGCTGGGTCAGCGTGATACCGAGCAGGCGGGTGACTTTTTCTGCATCGTCAAAAAACAGTTCGTAAAAATCTCCCATCCGGTAAAACACGAGCGTGTTTGGGTGATCAGCCTTGATGCGCAGGTACTGCTGCATCATTGGCGTGTGCTTGTCTGTAGCCACTGGAAATGGCAGTTTTTCTATAGTATTCAATGGCTTACGTTCT
>JAZJYB010000295.1:0-6006 GCA_040390685.1 Pseudomonadota bacterium
GGGAGGCGAATCATAGCAAAGCTTGGCCGGGGTTGGCAAGGAATTTGGATAAATAGTTTAACTACTTATCTATTAACAAAGTTCGCCGGGCGTTTTTCGATGAAGGCTTTCATCCCTTCTTTTTGATCTTCTGTTGCGAAGGCACTATGAAACAGGCGGCGCTCATATTGCACGCCTTCAGCGAGTGTCGTTTCAAAGGCGCGATTTACGGAATCTTTAATCATCATGATGATCGGCAACGACATGGCAGCGACAGTGTTAGCAGCGGCCAACGCCTCTTCCATTAATTTCTCTAGAGGGACGATCCGAGAAACCAGTCCAGCACGCTCTGCCTCAACTGCATCCATCATGCGCGCAGTTAAACACATGTCCATGGCTTTAGATTTAGAAATGGCGCGCGGCAAACGTTGCGTACCTCCAGCACCTGGCAACACGCCCAGCTTAATTTCTGGCTGGCCGAACTTTGCATTTTCTGCCGCAATAATGAAGTCGCACATCATCGCCAGTTCGCATCCGCCACCAAGCGCGAAACCGGCAACCGCAGCGATAACAGGTTTGCGAATCTTGCGAATTTGCTCCCAGTTGCGCGTAATGTAATCGCTCTTGTAGGCATCCATATATGTGTAATTCGCCATGGCGCCAATATCGGCACCAGCCGCAAAGGCTTTTTCGCTGCCGGTAATGATGATGCAACCTATGCCCTCAGTCTGGTCGAAAGCATTCAGTGCGAAACCCAGCTCATCCATGAGTTGATCGTTCAGTGCATTCAAGGCCTTAGGCCGGTTTAAGGTAATGACGCCGACTTTATCCTTGGTTTCTACAGTGATGTTTTGATATTCCATGAACCTATTCCTCAATGTTATTTTTAAAAATTATGGCGACACTCAACTACTATTACTGCAAAACCTTAGGCAATAAAATCCACAGTGCGCCTTTCTGCTTCATTCTTCCGGCAAGTTCACCGGCTGCATTGCCAAATCCCCAGAAAAAGTCCGCCCGGATCGCACCGCGAATTGCTCCGCCGGTGTCTTGTGCCATCACCAACCTTTGCAAAATAGTGCTGCTATTTGGCTGTGTAGTAGAAAGAAATACCGGCACACCCAAAGGCAAATGTTGCGGATCAATCGCAATCGATCGCTGCCCAGTTAAAGGTACGCCCAGCGCACCTTTAGGCCCAATGGAAGGATTGATTATTTTCTCTTCCTTGAAGAAAACCACGCTAGGGTTGGTATTGAGTAGCTCATCCTGACGGCCAGGATTATTGATTAGCCATTCCTTGATACCCTGCGCCGACGCCTGCTCCAGTTTTAATTCCCCTTTATCAACCAAATAGCGACCGATCGATTTATATGGATGCCCGTTTTGGTCGGCGTAAGCTAAGCGCACCGTCTCATTTGTTTCGGCGAGATAAACTCGGCCCGACCCTTGTATTTGCAGGAAAAACGCATCGATTGCATCATCAACCCAGAGCAATTCTTTACCCGCTAACGCAGTTAACATCTCAGCACGGGAAGCGTATGGCAGCACCTTATTCTCGACCAGGCGACCGCGCAATCGCATGTTTTTGAGCTCTGGATAAACACTACCCAACTCTATTGTTAATAGGTCAGGCGGAAGCCGGTATAGCGGCGTTTGATATACGCCACCGCGCTGGCGTGAGCCACGCAACAAAGGTTCGTAGTATCCAGTAATCAAGCCATCGTTGTTGCCGTCAGAATTGGCTATTTGATGCGGAGTAAAAAATGCTTCAAAAAATGTACGAATAGCCAGATTGTCATTACTCTCAACGTCTTTTGCGATACCGCACGGCTCTTTCCATTCCGGCTTATATCTCAAAGCCGAACAAGACGCCATAAAAGCCGGCCAAACTTCAGTCAATTGATCTTGCTCCCAACCTGGCAAAACAGAAAAGCTGACGGGCTGATAAATCTCTTGCCATTTTGTTGATGACACAACTTTCGGCAGAGGCGCCGGCATTGTGACAACAGGTGGTTTTACTACTGGCTTTTCAACAATCGCGGGCGTTGTGCAGGCCACTAGTAAACCTAAGCTCATGGCAAAGGGTAGAATTCTGGTATTGATAAAACGATTTAGCATAGGAATAAAACAATGTGGTTATTGGCGCTTGAAGCTGGCGGGGCAACATGTCTGTTCATATTTATCATTTGGTGGACCATGTTTTCTGGACGCAAGCCGGATGAGCCAACAGAATCGATAAAAGCCATTGAAGAAAAAGAAAATTAATGCAAAGTACGCGGAAGCGACAAAACGAACTCAGGAATTTCCACATCAAAGCGATGACCATCTTCTGCCACGCAAAAATAACTTCCTTTCATGCTGCCCTGCGGCGTAGTCAATGAACTACCACTACTATATTCAAAGCCCTGGCCAGGCTGCAACAAAGGCTGATGTCCAACGACACCCAAGCCTTTCACTTCTTGTACCTGATTTTTTGCATCTGTGATCACCCAATGGCGGGAAATTAATTGTGCTGCCACCGTCCCGGTGTTTTTAATCGTGATGGTATAAGCGAACACATAGTTATTGTTATTCGGGTCAGATTGATCTGATAAGTATTGTGTCGCTACAGAAACTTCAAATTCGTAAGCTGCCATAATTTTCTTCCTATTTCTATTCCGGATATGCCCGGGCGCAATTTCATTGCCCGGCAAAAGCAATCATCTTACAAGAAGCGCCAAAGTCGCGCAGGAGTAAAATAGCGCGACCAATTAATTTACACATTCGTTCTGCATTTATTTCAACTTCATTTTTCAGCTTAGTCAAATAATATTATGACCACATACCGCATCGCCCCCAGTATTCTTTCCGCCGATTTCGCCCGACTTGGCGAGGAAGTGCGCAATGTCGTTGCCGCCGGCGCCGACATGATTCACTTTGACGTCATGGACAACCATTACGTTCCCAATTTAACTATCGGCCCTCTGGTTTGCGAAGCAATACGCCCGCATGTGCAGGTGCCGATTGATGTGCATCTGATGGTAAAACCGGTCGACCGCATCATCCCTGATTTTGCCAAAGCTGGTGCGAATATCATCAGTTTTCATCCTGAAGGTTCGGAACATATCGACCGCACGCTGCAATTAATCCGCGAACATGGCTGCAAAGCTGGACTGGTGTTTAACCCTGCCACGCCACTGCATGTGCTTGAGCATGTCATGGATAAATTAGATTTGATTTTGTTAATGTCAGTAAATCCCGGCTTTGGCGGCCAGTCATTTATTCCACACACACTCAAGAAAATTGCCGCAGTCAGAAAGCTGATTGATGCGACTGGCCGCGACATCATGTTGCAAGTTGATGGCGGCGTAAAAATCGACAATATCGCTGAAATCGCCGCTGCTGGCGCTGATACCTTTGTCGCAGGTTCCGCCATCTTTGGCAAGCCTGATTACACGGCAGTAATCAAAGCCATGCGCGCAAAATTATCTAAAGTCTAAATGCAATTCACGCAATTTTTTAGGCCAATAAAGACTGTTGGCCTGAAGGAAATGCGCTACCGATCTCTAAATGTTAAATAATATACAAGCGGTCATTATCGATCTTGATGGCACCATGGTCGATACCGCGCCCGATTTCCTGGTTGCCATCAACAATATGCGTGCCGGATTCGACCTGGCGCCGCTTGATCTCGACACTATCAAACGCTTCGTAGGCAAAGGGTCGGAAAATCTGATTCACAGAGTGCTCGCTATTGATTTTTCAGAAACACAAATACAGCAACATTTTGCTGGGGCATTGGCAGAGTATCAGCGCCACTACCTTGCCATCAATGGCGCTTACAGCAAGCTCTATCCAGATGTCATTGAGGGCTTGCAAGCCTTGCGCGCACGCGGCTTGCGCTTGGCCTGCGTGACTAACAAACCTATGGCATTTACTGTGCCACTCATGGCAAAGAAAGAAATAGCGAGTTATTTTGACCTGATCTATGGCGGCGACTCGTTCGCACGTAAAAAACCCGACCCGATTGCCTTGTTGCAAGTCTGTACTGATTTCAATTTATCTCCGTCACAAGTCCTGACCATTGGCGATTCTTCCAACGATGCACAAGCGGCGCGCGCGGCGGCTTGCCCGGTCTTGTTAGTGCCTTACGGTTACAATCACGGCGAGGCTATACAAAATGTTGAAAGCGATGGTATAGTTGCCTCCTTGCTGGTTGCAGCACAACTGCTTTCCCGCTGATTTTTCAAACTTTTGAAATAATTTACGTTCAACACTCCAGAATGTTTCTCGATAAAAAACATCCCGCAATGATCCCAGGCACGTTTGAGGCCTGGCTTTGGCGACGCTGGCAAGCTTAACTCTTTGCCACGCAGAATAACGCCCATCCTTCGCGTTATTTCTGATTGTTTTTTTACTCTGTCTTACCCGCTTAATCTGGAACCTGAATCGTCAGGATCCGTTTTCATGACGGCTGAAAGCACAAAATGACCGAACTCGAATTTAAATCGCTGGCCGCGCAAGGCTACAACCGTATCCCCATGATCGCCGAGGCTTTCGCCGATCTGGAAACTCCGCTCACCCTGTATCTGAAGCTGGCGCAAACCCAGAACGCCGGCAAGAATACCTTCTTGCTTGAATCCGTCATGGGTGGCGAACGCTTCGGCCGCTACTCGTTTATCGGCCTGCCTGCCAACACGCTGATGCGCAGCTACGGTATGCGCACTGAGGTGATAAAAAATGGCGTAGTAGTGGAAACCGTCGAAGGTAATCCACTCGACTTCATCGCAGAATTTCAATCGCGTTTTAAAGTCGCGCTGCGCCCTGGCTTGCCGCGTTTTTGCGGCGGCCTGGCCGGCTATTTTGGTTACGATGCGGTGCGCTATGTAGAAAAACGTCTGGCAAATTCTGCGCCAAAAGATGACCTCGGCCTGCCTGACATCCAGTTACTGCTGACCGAAGAACTCGCTGTCATCGATAACGTATCCGGCAAGTTATATCTGATCGTGTATGCCGATACCACTCAGGCAGAAGCCTGGTCAAAAGCGCGCCAACGCTTGAAAGATCTGCGTGCCATGTTACGCCGCAGTGTCGATGCGCCTGTCACTTCGGCCTCAACACGTACCGACAGCATCCGTGATTTCGACAAGGAAGATTATCTAGCCGCAGTCGCCAAAGCTAAGGATTACATCATGGCCGGCGACCTCATGCAGGTGCAGATCGGCCAGCGTATCCGCAAACCCTATGTCGACTCTCCGCTCTCGCTGTACCGCGCATTGCGCTCATTGAATCCTTCGCCGTACATGTATTTCTACAATTTCGGCGACATGCAAATCATCGGTGCCTCGCCAGAAATTCTGGTGCGCAATGAGACGCTGAATGATGGCAATAAAAAAGTCACGATACGTCCGCTGGCAGGCACGCGACCACGCGGCGCTACGCCAGAACAGGATGCGCAACTCGGCGTTGAGTTGCTGTGCGACCCAAAAGAAATCGCCGAACACGTGATGCTAATCGACCTGGCACGCAATGACATCGGCCGCATCGCCCAGACCGGCACGGTCAAAGTTACCGACCAGATGGTCATTGAAAAATATTCGCATGTGCAGCACATCGTCTCGAATGTTGAGGGTGTATTGCAGGCGAATTTATCCAATCTCGATGTACTTAAAGCCACCTTCCCTGCCGGTACTTTATCTGGCGCGCCAAAGGTCAGAGCAATGGAATTGATCGATCAATTAGAACCAACCAAACGCGGCATTTACGGCGGCGCCTGCGGCTATCTATCCTTCGGCGGCGAAATGGATCTGGCGATTGCGATACGCACTGGCGTACTCAAGGATGGCATGCTGTACGTGCAGGCGGCAGCCGGCATTGTCGCCGATTCTGTACCTGAAATGGAATGGCAAGAAACCGAAAACAAGGCGCGCGCGGTATTGCGTGCAGCAGAACAAGTGCAAGATGGCCTGGATGGGGAGATTTAAATGTTATTAATGATAGACAACTACGATTCCTTCACCTACAACCTGGTGCAGTATTTTGCCGAGC
>JAZJYB010000296.1:0-2650 GCA_040390685.1 Pseudomonadota bacterium
GCGCACGTGCGAGTGCCGCATAGCGCTTGCTGGCCTCGATCACTTCTGGACGCATATAACGCGGGCTCCAGCTAGCCGGGAATATGGTCAGGCGACCCTGCGCTTTGGCATCGTCGGCATATTTATTACTCAGACGGCCAAATGCCAGCGGGCTGTAAGCCAATAGTCCGACGTGCTCACGGAAGCAGGTTTCATCTAGACCTTGTTCAAAAGCGCGATTAAGCAGATTGTAGGCGTTTTGTATCGAGATGATACGCGTGGCGTTTTGTTGTTCGGATGCCTTGATAAATTCGCTGACACCCCATGAGGTTTCATTCGATACGCCGATATGGCGTATCTTGCCCTCCTTGACTAGCTCAGTGAGTACGGCCAGAGTTTCGGCAATGGCTACGCATGGGCGTTCTAGCGCGGGGTCGAACTGTTTTTGGCCGAAGATCGGCGCATTGCGGCTAGGCCAGTGCAGTTGATACAGGTCGATGTAATCGGTTTGCAGACGTTGCAAACTGGTTTCTACTGCGGCACGTATGTTCACTGCATTGAGGTCGTTTTCGCCTTTGCGTATCCATTTCATTCCGCGCGAAGGTCCGGCCACTTTGGTAGCAAGGATGATCTCGCTACGTTTGCCGGATTGCTTCAGCCAGCTGCCGATGTGCTGTTCGGTTTTGCCTTGGGTTTCCGCGCGCGGCATGACCGGATACATTTCTGCCGTGTCGATAAAATTAATACCGCGCTCGAATGCGTAATCAAGTTGAGCGTGTGCTTGGTCTTCAGTATTTTGTTCGCCGAAGGTCATCGTGCCGAGGCAGATTTTGGAAACTAGCAGTCCGCTGTTGCCTAGTTCATTTTTCTTTGCTGCTGATTGGTTCGATAAAATCATTTTTTTAAATTTGTGATTGCTGATCCGGCGTACTTTACTTTAGTTTTCGTAAAGCTGCAGCGCACTCATTGACCAAACCCGGACCACGATAAATTAGCCCGGAATAGATCTGCACCAGTGCTGCGCCCGCTTGCATTTTTGTCGCTGCATCGGCGCCAGAAAAAATACCGCCGACACCGATAATGGGTAAGGCGTCACCCAGTTCAGATTTCAGTGCGCGGATGACTTGGTTGGATAATTCAAAGACTGGTTCGCCAGATAAACCGCCAGCCTCTTCCCCATGTTGCAAGCCTTTTACCGCATCGCGCGTGACGGTGGTATTGGTAGCGATGACGCCGTCAATCTTGTGGCGCATCAGGGCTTCTGCAATATTTTTAATTTGTTCGCTGTCGATATCTGGTGCGATTTTTAGTGTGATCGGCACATAGCGTTTGTGCAGGTCGGCCAGTTTCTGCTGCGCTTGCTTGAGTTGTGAGAGCAGGGCATCAAGTTCATCCGCACCTTGCAGTTGACGTAAATTTTTAGTGTTGGGTGAAGAGATATTCACGGTGACGTAGCTGGCATAGGGGTAGACTTTTTCCAGACAATGCAAGTAATCTTCCGCAGCACGTTCTATCGGCGTGTCAGCATTCTTGCCGATATTTAAGCCCAACACGCCTTGCTTTTCTTGATAGAAACGTGAGGCTTGCACATTCGCGACGAATGCATCGACGCCGCCGTTGTTAAAACCCATGCGGTTGATGATCGCGTTGGCCTGTGGCAGACGAAACATGCGCGGTTTCGGGTTGCCAGCCTGCGCGCGCGGTGTGACTGTACCAATTTCAATTGAGCCAAAACCTAGGGCGGCCAAGCCGTCGATGTAGCGCCCATCTTTATCGAGGCCTGCCGCGAGACCTACAGGATTGGGAAATGTAATGCCCATGACTGTGCGTGGATCAGCTGCGGGTTTGGGAAATATTTTGGTTAATCCCAGTGCCTGCGCGCGACGCAATGCGGGCAAAGTGAGATTGTGCGCACTCTCAGGATCCATAAAAAATAGAAATGGGCGAGCCAGGGAATACAGTAATTTGTCGGGCATGATGTTCTTGCGTTTATTGTTGAAGAGGGTTAGGACTTACGCAAAACTGCCCCAGCGTCGTTGCACTCGCCTCGCCGTGCTAAAGCACTGTCTTCGGCGGTGCGCCTAGCTGGAACAATTTTGCGTAAATCCTAAGTGTATTTTGGCAGCGTAAAATTACTGCGTGGTGACGCTATTATTCACGTTGTTCCAGGATTATAAGGCTTGCCACTGACCATGAAGTAAAGCGTCAAGCGGCTTGAAGTTGACTTTATAGGCCATTTTGGGGCTGGCGGCAATCCAGTAACCCAGATATACAAAGGGCAAGTGCAGTTCTTTAGTCTGTTCGATTTGCCATAGTACGTTGTAGGTGCCATACGAGGCGTTTTCGTCATCGGTATCGAAAAACGTATATACCGAAGATAAGCCGTCACTTAAGATGTCGATAATACTCACCATGCGCAATAATTGATTTTCATCGCGGAATTCGACCAGGCGGGTATTCACCCGGCTTTGCAATAAAAATTGCGCATATTGATCGCGACTGTCGTGGTCCATGCCACCGCCAGAATGACGCTCATTTTGGTATTTTTGGTATAGCTCGTAATGTTCATGCACGTAACTTAGGCTGGTTACATAGGCGCTTAAATTGGCATGTTTTATTTTTGCCCGTCGTTGGCTGCGATTTGGCTGAAACTCATCGACGCGTATTCGTA
>JAZJYB010000297.1:0-2328 GCA_040390685.1 Pseudomonadota bacterium
TACCCGACACCGTATTACCGGAATTCAGACGAAAGACAACACGCAATACGTCTATGTGGATACCCCAGGTTTTCAGACGCGCCACGCGAATCCATTAAATCGTACGCTGAATAGAACAGTGACAAACACGCTCACTGCATCCGACGTTATTCTCTTCATTATTGAAGCTGGCACCTTTGGTCCAGCCGACCAGCAAGTGATTGATCTGTTACCAAAAAATGTACCCTGTATTTTGGTAATTAACAAATCCGATCGCGTGAAAGATAAAGCGGTGATGATGCCGTTCGCGCAAAAAATTATGGCACTCTTCCCATTCGCGGCGGTGGTGCCTGTCTCCGCGACTTTAGGCTTTCAGTTGGAAAATCTTGAGGGCGAGACCAAGAAATATTTGCCATTGAATCCGCCTATTTTTGGTGCAGATGATATTACTGACCGTAGCGAGAAATTCCTGGCCACAGAGATCGTCCGTGAAAAATTGTTTCGTTTCGTAGGCGACGAGCTACCCTATACCAGTACGGTATTGATAGAGAAATTTGAACAAGAAGGTAATTTGCGTCGCATATTTATTGCCATTCTTGTCGAACGTGATGGTCATAAACAAATGGTGATTGGGAACAAAGGCGCACGTCTTAAAGACATTTCTACGCAATCACGGCAAGATATGGAAAAGTTATTTGGAGGGCCGGTGTACCTTGAAATTTGGATTAAGGTCAAATCTGGTTGGGCGGATAATGAAGCAGGCTTGCGCGCTTACGGCTACGAATAATAACGCTATGACTGAGCAGGTTATTAACCTGAGTATTGAACCTTTGCTTATATCTGAACTAAGCAATCATCAGAATGAAACTCAGGCTGCAACTCAGGCCGAGATTCAGTTTGTCGCACCAGTTCAACGGCCAAAGCTGGCCAAAAGACTAGTTTCCAAAGAAGTTCGAATTTCTGGTCAGCCAGGTTTTGTGCTGCACTCCTATCCCTATAAGGAAACCAGCCTGCTGGTCGATGTATTCAGCCGGGATCATGGCCGCATTATGTTGGTCGCTAAAGGCGCGAAGCGACCACATTCACAGTTACGTAATGCATTGCAAACCTTTCAACCTTTGAGCTTGAACTGGAGCGGCAAGTCAGAGATTCGTATTCTGAGTTCGGCCGAGTGGGTGGGTGGGATGTTGCCACTCGAAAAATCCGCATTGCTATGTGGATTTTATTTAAACGAACTTCTTGTGAAATTTTTGCTCAGGGATGAACCCTATCCAATTTTGTTCGACCTGTATGTATCGACGCTAAATCAACTGGCACATAATGAACCTGCGCCTATCGTCCTCAGAAAATTTGAACTGGGTTTATTACGTGCATCTGGCCTGGTTGGCGATATTACTCATTGCAATACGACGAAGAAAAAAGTCGTTAACGATATTTTGTATGTGCTCAACCCTGAGCATGGCGTCCGACCGGCACAAGCCAAAGAAAAAATGCCTCATGTGCTCGGACAAACCTTATTGGACATGCATGATGGCGAATATCTAGATCAGACAACTCAGATGCAAAGTAAAATGTTGATGCGCTTTTTATTGGCGCACCATTTACATGGAATTCCTCTCAATACTAGGCAAATTCTCATCGACCTGCAAAAGTTATGAACATACATCAACAAACTCAACTCATCGATCTTGGCATCAATATTGATCATGTCGCGACGTTACGCAATGCTCGCGGTACGTTTTATCCAGACCCGCTACAAGCGGCATTGTTAGCAGAAGAAGCTGGCGCGGATTGTATTACGCTTCACATGCGGGAAGATCGCCGCCACATCAAAGATGCAGATGTCGAAAGAATTCGTCCACAATTAGTAACGCGTATGAATTTGGAGACGGCCGTCACGCAAGAAATGCTCGATTTTGCCTGCCGCATCAAACCACAGGACGTTTGCCTGGTTCCTGAACGACGGGAAGAGTTGACGACAGAGGGCGGCCTCGATGTCATTAAATATTTTTCTCAAGTGAAGGCTGCAGTAAAACAATTGCAGTCTGAGGGCATCAGAGTCAGTCTTTTTATTGATGCAGATACAAACCAGATTCAGGCTGCTGCCGAATCAGGTGCAACTGTCATTGAAATTCACACGGGTCGATATGCCGATGCCGAAGATGCGTTGGTGCAAGAGCAGGAGTTGAATCGGGTGCGATCTGGTGTTTTCGAAGGCGTAAAACGAGGGCTAAAAGTGAACGCAGGGCATGGCTTGCACTACACAAATGTACAGTCAATCGCAGCAATTCCTGAAATCGCCGAGCTAAACATAGGCCACGCTATCGTGGCACAGGCAGTTTTTGTCGG
>JAZJYB010000298.1:0-7141 GCA_040390685.1 Pseudomonadota bacterium
AAAAATACTTCACTTCTATGGAGTTTACAAGCTAAATATGAGGGGAAGGCTCAGACGCAAACTCTACTATCCGCTATATGTCAATCCAGAAAATGGCTCAGTTTCGCTCACGAATGAAAATGGTTACACAATCGAAGTCTGGCCTGATGCCCCAGATGGAACCAAGACATGCTGGACATGGGGAACAGAAAAGGTAAGCAAGGAGAGTTTTCTTTTGTTTGCTGAACAAACATCCGATGAGTGGCGGATTTTCCGCAAAGATTATTTATTTGATGAAGATGGAGAACTTGCAAAAACGCTGGCCAAGTCGCTGTGGACTGACAGTGAAATAACAAATGATTACGGCCGCAAGGCGATCAAGGATTTATTTGGCTCCGCTGTGATGGATTTTCCAAAATCACCAGAACTCTTAACCAAAATTATTCAGATGGGAGCAAATAAGGAATCTTTGATTCTCGATTTCTTCGCTGGCAGCGGCACCACCACCCAAGCGGTAATGGAACTTAATCTTGAAGATGGGGGCAAGCGCCAGTGCATTTGCGTGCAAATGCCCGAGGTGCTAGAAGAAAGCAGCGAAGCCTATAAAGCCGGTTATCGCAGCATTGCCGACATTACCCGTACACGCATCGCTAAAGTCATAGCCAAGCTCAAAATCGAACAGCCCAAAAAAACTGCTGCTTTAGCCTGCGCCAACTTCACCTTGGCGCCGTCGAATTTCAAAGTGTGGCGTAGCGAGGTGAGCGATGCGACCGCCTTGCGTGAACAGTTGGCACTATTCCAAAGCGCAGAGAATATTAGCAGCACTCCCCAGGCGGCAGATACACAAACCGCCATGCTGACCGAGCTATTGTTGAAACATGGCTTGGGTGCGCTGGGCGTGCATGCCATTACCCACCCGCTGACGGTGGCTGGCGTCACGGTACAGCGTGTCCTGATACGCGATGACGCCACGCTGTGGCTCTGCTTCGAGCCTTATGCCGAGGCTTTGAAAGACGAAATCGTTAAAGCCAAACCCGCGCAAGTGATCTTGCTCAATTCCTGTTTTGTGGGCGACATGGCCGATGAGTTGCTGGCGAATTTGCAGTTGGAATTGACTGGTTTGGATATCGGTTTGACGGTTATCTAGGGCGAGCTATGAAACTGCAATTTAATCATCAGGATTATCAAGCCCGTGCCGTGCAGGCAGTAGTGCAGGTGTTTGACGGCCAGCCTTTGGCACAATCTGAGTTTGCCCTGGCAGGGCAAATCGCCAGTGTGGATTATGCGGTCGATGGCAGCATAGGCAATGCGCTCAAACTTTTCGACGAACAGCTATTGGCCAATCTGCAAAAAGTACAAAAACAGAACGACGTCAAAGAAGTGTCGAGTGAATTGATCGCATCCTACTCCGACAATGGCAAGGAGGAATTTTGCCGTTTGAACTTCACCATAGAAATGGAAACCGGTACAGGAAAAACCTATACCTTCATCAAGACTCTGTATGAGCTAAACAAGGTATATGGCTTTAAAAAATTTGTGGTGGTGGTACCCAGCGTGGCGATACGCGAAGGTGCCATCAAAAATCTGGAAATCACGCGCAGCCATTTTGCGGCGGATTATGCCAATGTGCCTTGCGTGCCGATTTTGTATGATAGCGGCAAGCTGAATGACTTGCGCCATTTCGCCCAGAGCGATGCGCTGAGCGTGTTGGTGATCAATATCGACAGCTTCACCAAAGACAACAATAAAATTAAACAAAAAGGCGAGAAAGCCTTTGCACCGATTGAATACATCAAATCGGTCAACCCGATCGTGATTGTGGATGAGCCGCAAAATTTTGAAACCGATGTGCGTCGCCGCGCACTGATGGAATTGAATCCCTTATGTACTTTGCGGTATTCCGCAACGCATACCAACCCTTACAACTTGCTGTATTCGCTGAATCCCGTGCAAGCCTATGATTTGGGGCTGGTCAAGCAAATTGAAGTGGATGGGGTGCAGGCCGATGTCAGCCACAATCAGGCATTTATTGCGCTGCTCAGTATCGATGCCAAAGCCAAGGGCATCACCGCCAAGCTGCGCATAGACGTGAATGAAAAAACGGGTGCGCAAAGGAAAGACATTACGCTCAAACTCGGCGACGATTTATTTGATAAATCGAAGCAGCGCGATGCGTATGCAGACAGTTATATCCTCAATGAAATTCGTGCCGAAGACGGGGAAATTGAATTTTCTGGCGGACGGGTATTGCGCTTGCATGAACAACAAGGCGGGCTCACCGAGGATGTCATGCGCTTTCAAATTGAGCGCACTGTCGCCAGCCATTTTGCCAAGCTCAAAAACCTGCAAGCCATAGGGGTGAAGGTATTGAGCTTGTTCTTTATCGATAAGGTGGCCAATTACCGCGCCTTTGATGCAGAGGGCAATTCCATGCTGGGCAAGTTTGGTGTGTGGTTTGAAGAGGCCTTCAACAAATACGCCAGCAAGCCGCAGTACCAGGGCTTGATACCGCACTCGGCTAGCGTCGTGCATAACGGCTATTTCTCGGGCGATAAAAAAGGCAAAGGGACGAATGCCAAAACTGTGTGGGTAGATACCAAGGGCAATGTCGCCAAGGATGATGACACCTATGCACTGATTATGAAAGACAAAGAACGGCTGTTGAACTTGGATGTGCCATTGCAGTTCATCTTTAGTCATTCCGCTTTGCGTGAAGGCTGGGATAACCCTAACGTATTCCAGATTTGCACGCTCAATGAAACCCAAAGCGTGATGAAAAAGCGCCAGGAAATTGGACGTGGCTTGCGCCTGTGTGTGAACCAGTCTGGCGAACGGGTGCATGACAAGCGGGTGAATGTGTTGACCGTGATTCCAAACGAAAGCTATGAGGCTTTTGCGAAATCGCTACAACAAGAGATAGAGGATGAAACAGGTGTAAGTTTTGTTGGTCGCGTAAAAAATGCCCGCGCCAAAGCGCGCGTGAAACGCAAAAAACTCAGCGCCGAAGATGAGATACTGTTCAAAGCTATCTGGCATAAGATTAATTACCAGACCCGCTATAAAGTAAAACTGAATACGCCTGAATTAATTGAGAAATGTATCAAGGCCTTGAGTGACTTGAGCCAATATCCCAAGGTACAGGCTCCTAAAATTCGCGCGCACAAAGCAAAGATTCTCATCAATCAGCAAGGCGTCGCCGGTGTCGAAAACGGTGTGCAACAAACGCATGCGCTATACCAAAATGTGACCGTGCCAGATGTGTATGCGTATATTCAAAATCGCGTGCATTTGTCCCGTTCTAGTTTGTTCGCGATCTTGGATGGTTCGGGGCGCTTGCATGAATTGCTGATCAACCCACAAGCATTTTTAGATACCGCCATCGTAGCGATTAAAAATAGTTTGCAAGAGTTATTAGTGGCTGGAATTGAATACCAGGAAATCAATGGTCGCCGTTATGAAATGTCGCTACTGGATGAAGAAATTGAAACCTATCTCAGCAGCGTGTATCCATCGACGGATGATGAATTGACGACACCAGTCACTAAAACTTTGCTCGAAGCACAGCGCCTTGACGAAGAGCATAAACCTGTAGGTAATACATTCCCTTGCGTTTTGAGTGACAGTAGTATTGAAACCGATTTTGCGCACGACTGTAGCGTTGATGAACGAGTAAAAATTTTCTTTAAATTACCAAGCAGATTCAAAATCCCCACGCCACTAGGAACTTATAACCCTGATTGGGCGGTGGTATTTGAAGACGATGCACGCGTGTATTTTGTAGCAGAAACCAAATCCAGCACGGTTCAAGCGGAACGGCGTACCAAAGAGAATCTAAAAATTGATTGCGGTCGCAAACATTTTTCACTGACACAGGATGTGATTTTTAAAGATGTGACGAACTTGGAGGAGTTGATTGGATAGTAATTTTTACAGTGATAAGCTAAAGTGGAGATTCCAAAAAACTCTTCTGCCGCAATTCACCACACACGCCCGCCATATTCAGATAATCACGGTCATGGTGCAACAGCACGAGGTCGTGTTCGATGGCACATTGGGCGACAAGACAATCTAGCGTGGAGCGGATGGTGATGCCTTGATTGCGGCAGCGCAGGTAGAGTTCTGCTGTACTGGCATGGCTATGTTCCGGGTCTTCAAACCGGTAGAAGCGTTGTTGTGAGAAATAACGCCGCAGTTTGTCTAGTGATGCCTGGTTGCGCGCACCTTGAAGGATTTCCAGATAGATGGCGTCACTGATGCCGAAGGCTAGGGGATTCGTCAACAGATCATTCAGAAAGTGAACGTGCGGGACGTCGTTGCCTTTGAGAAAATCGATCCAGACGGAAGTGTCAACGAGGTACATCAGTTCGCTGTCCGCTCTGGGTCTTTAGCCATCCGCAAGTTCTTGTAGTCGTAATCTTCCAGCAAATCACCGGCACCAACCAGATCGAGCAAATTGAGCCGTTTACGTAGTGCGACAAATTCTTTCAGGGCTTGTTCGACTAGCTCGCGTTTAGTCTTGATCTGGCTGAGTGACATTGCCTCATTCACCAGTTGTTCATTCAGTACAATATTTGTGCGCATAATCATACACCTCCTTATGTGTATGATTATAAGAGTAGGTCAGGCAAAATAAAAGAGATATTTTCCTGGGGGTTCCTTACTCCTCAATTTATTGTTTATTGGGAAAAAAATTAACCGGACAATTCAATACCGAAATTGATTGCGATCGTCCCCATTTTGGGTATTTTTCGCAAAATGTATCTGCAAAATAAATCTACATTAGCAAACGGTGATCGGCCTTATGCTCGTGGATCACGAACAGCGTGCGATAGGATTTGATGTTGTTATCGTCCGCCAAATGTTTGCACCGCAGCGGCCGAATAATGAAAAGAATGATAGCGTATTTGTTTCCATAAAAATATTGAGATGACCGATAATGGCGACGCGTGCCATGCAGATGCATGCTGTGCCGAATTTTTTTGTCCTCAACAATCAGGGAGAATAAAGTGCGCTTTATCGTTCAATTGGCGGGTCTGGTTATTTTATTCTTGCACCTTGGTGCAGCAAGTGCGGCGCATGGCGATCTCGTCGCCAAGGTCGACGCCATCTTCAAGAGCACAGCAAATGCACCGGCACCGGGTTGCGCGCTTGGGCTACGCTATGCAGATCAACCGATAATGACGCGCGCCTATGGCCAGACCGATCTTGAGCACGGCATCTCGAATACGCCCGATACCATTTTCGAGGCTGGCTCTGTCTCGAAACAATTTACTGCCGCCGCGATTTTGTTGCTGGCGCAGGACGGCAAGCTGTCCTTGTCTGACTCAGTGCACAAGTACCTACCGGAGCTGCCCGACTACGGCAGCCGCATCAGCATCGACCATCTGTTGACGCATACCAGCGGCTTGCGCGATTGGGGTAGCCTCGTCGAGATTGCCGGATGGCCTCGCGGTACCCGTGCCGTCACCATGGAGCAGGCGCTCGCTCTCATAGTGCGGCAGCGGTCCTTGAACTTTACGCCCGGCACAGAATACTCTTACAGCAACACTGGATATGTGCTGGCCGCGCTCATTGTCCAACGTATCAGCGGCCAGAGCCTGGCCGAATTTACCCGCAAGCGCATGTTTGTACCACTGGGGATGTCGCACACATCATGGCGCGACAATTTCCGGCGCGTAGTGCCGCAGCGCGCAATCGCGTATAGCAAAGAAGGCGACGGCTATGAACAGGACATGCCATTCGAAGATGTTTACGGACACGGTGGACTGCTCAGCAGCGTCGGCGATTTACTGATTTGGAATGAGGCACTCAAGCAGAACAAGCTAGGGAGCGAAATCACACAACAGCTGCAGCATCAGGCCACACTGAGCGACGGACGCTTAAGCGACTACGGACACGGCCTGTTCATGCAAGAGTATCTAGGCGTCAAAGAAATCTCGCACGGTGGCGCGACCGCAGGCTATCGCACCTGGCTGGGCCGTTTTCCGCAACATGATTTGTCGATCGCCTTGCTGTGCAACTCCGGCGACGCCAAACCAGGCAGGATGGCGCATGAACTGGCGCAGGCGATACTTGCGCTGCCTGGCGCGCCGATTTTGCCAGCCGTGCCGCTGGCCTTTACGGATGCCGCTCTTGCCGGAAGTTTTTTTAATCAGCGCAACGCTACGCGGGTTAATCTAACTTATCGTGACGGGCAGTTGATGCTGCCTGGCGATACATTATTGCGCCAGACCAGCGCCAACAGTTTTGCCGTCAAATCAGGCACATTCATTTTTGCCGGGCATGACAACTTCATCGCCCGTGCTCCAGGATCGGAAACCACCGGATATCAACGTGTCACAGGTGCAATGCAGAACCTATCCACCTACTCAGGGCGCTATCGCAACGACGAAGTAATGGTGACGTATGAGGTGAGTCCGGAAAGCGACAAATTGGCGTTCCGTCTAAGCGACAAACCCGACACCGTGTTTCACCTGGCACCGTTAGCGGCTGACACCTTTGGCGGCGACGATATCGTCGTGCGCTTCAAGCGCAATGCCGCGAAAAAAATTATCGGTGCCAGTGTCTCTTCCGAGCGTATGTTTGATCTGGCATTTCAGCGGAAGGCGGATTGATTCCAGTGCAGCCTGTTGTGGCGGTGTTGCAGGCTTGTTTATTCGCAGGCTTGCTTACTTTTGAGGTTTGATACCCAAGATTGCCCGAGCCTCATCCGGGGTCGCCACCGCACGGTCGAGCTCGCGGCTGATGCGCGCGATACGAGCGACCAGCTGGGCGTTGCTGGTGGCCAGCTCGCCCTTGCGGTAATACACGTTGTCTTCAAAACCGACGCGTACGTGCCCGCCTAACAGAATTGCCATAGTTCCCAAACTGAGTTGTGCGGCACCGATGCCAGCCACTGTCCAACTGGCGCCTGCCGGGAGTTGCGATTTCATGTACATCAAGGCTTCTGGCGTGGCGGCCATGGCGCCTGGAATGCCGAGTACAAGGTCGATGTGCAAGGGTGCCGTGATTAGGCCTTTCTTGATCCAGCGTTGGACTGTGCTGAGCATGCCGGTGTCGAAGACTTCGTACTCGATCTTGACACCATGTTGTTTCATGGCTGCTGCAAAGACTTCCATGTCGGCCGGATGGTTCATGAAGACATCGCCACCGAAATTCACCG
>JAZJYB010000299.1:0-13368 GCA_040390685.1 Pseudomonadota bacterium
CGAAGCCTCTGTCAAGTTACTGCACAATCCGCCTCCCGATGCTGATCAATACAGTTTGATTGAGCATACTCATCCGGCCTGGGAACGCATGAAGTTTGATGAACTATTGGCGCAGCAACTCTCACTCAAGCGCGCGCAGGCAGCGCGCCGTACCAAGGGTGCAACTGCCTTGCCAGTCGTAGGCCAAATGTCGGCGGCATTTTTGATGAGTTTGCCGTTCACACTGACTGGCGCACAAGAGCGCGTGCTAGCGGAGATACGCGCCGACCTCAAACAAGATTTCCCTATGCAACGCCTATTACAGGGTGATGTCGGTAGCGGTAAAACTATCGTCGCGGCACTGGCTGCGGTGCAGGCAATCGACAGCGGCTTTCAAGCGGTGTTGATGGCACCGACCGAGATTTTAGCGGAGCAGCATTTCCGCAAAATTGCCGCCTGGCTGGAGCCACTCGGTATCACCACCGCCTGGCTCACTGGCAGTTTAAAAAAGAAAGAAAAGGAGCAAGCGCAAAGCTTGATCGCATCGGGCCAGGCACAACTCATCATCGGCACACATGCCTTGATTCAGGATACCGTCATTTTTTCCCGCCTGGGTCTGGTGATCGTCGATGAACAGCATCGTTTTGGCGTCGGCCAGCGTCTGAGTTTGCGCAACAAAGGCATCGCTGGCCAAGTGCCGCATCAACTAATGATGTCGGCCACGCCAATCCCGCGTACCTTGGCCATGACTTATTACGCCGATCTGGAAGTCTCGGTCATCGATGAATTGCCGCCGGGGCGCACGCCCATCGTTACGCGCATGGTCGATCAGCAAAGGCGCGACGAAGTCATCGCACGGGTGCACGCCGCTGCGCAGGAAGGCAAGCAGGTTTACTGGGTTTGCCCGCTGATAGAAGAATCCGAAGCCTTGCAACTGCAAACTGCGACCGACACGCACGCAATGCTAGCCGAAGCCCTGCCCGACCTGAACATTGGTCTGGTGCATGGCCGCCTCAAGCCAGCCGACAAACACCTTGTGATGGATGCCTTCATCCGTAACGAAGTGCAGGTCCTAGTCGCCACCACCGTCATCGAAGTTGGCGTCGACGTGCCCAATGCCAGTCTGATGGTGATCGAACATGCCGAACGATTCGGCCTGTCGCAGTTGCACCAATTACGCGGCAGGGTTGGGCGCGGCAGTGCGGCCAGCGTCTGCCTCCTGCTGTATCAAGGCCCCTTGGGCGGCACCGCCAAACAAAGGCTGATGACCATGCGTGAAACCACCGATGGTTTTGAAATCGCGCGCAAGGATCTGGAGCTACGCGGCCCCGGCGAATTTCTCGGCGCGCGCCAATCCGGCGAAGCCATGCTCAGGTTTGCCAATCTCGAAACCGACCAGTGGCTGGTAGAAAAGGCCCGCAAACTGGCGGGCGAATTATTGCAACACGATCTGCCTACAGTTGCAGCGCATTTGCAACGCTGGCTCGGGCAGAAAGAGGAATTTTTGCGCGTCTGATTCAAGTCAGACGCCAAACAAACTACGAACAAGGAAAACAAGTGCTGACTATCATTGATGCCGATCTTAACAACCCACAACATGGCGCAGCGCTAGTGCAGCTGCTCAATGACTATGCCTGCGACGCTATGGGCGGCGCAGAACCTTTATCCGATTTTTGCCAAGCCAATCTGATCGCCGAGCTAAAAAAACGCCCCACCATATGTGCAATACTGGCACTAGTCGATGGCAAACCGGCAGGGTTCAGTATCTGCATAGAGGGCTTCTCGACTTTTGCCTGCCAACCCTTGCTTAATATCCACGATATTGCCGTCACCAGCGCCTTTCGCGGCCAGGGAATCGCCAGAAAAATAATTGCGCGCATTGAACAAATCGCCGTACAGCGCGGTTGCTGCAAAATCACGCTGGAAGTATTGGAAGGAAATACAGTGGCGCACGCGCTATATACCGATGTCGGCTTCGCTGGCTATCAACTTGATCCGGCTTTAGGCGGCGCGCTCATGATGCAGAAAAAATTATTGCTTTCAAATAATTAGAACAACCATGCTTTTCCAAGATCAGGATAAAATAAGGGCTTAATTCCCCTCCTACTGACCTTCATTTTTTACAGGAAAACACCATGAGTATCGATTTTACTGGCCGCGTTGCGATTGTCACCGGTGCCGGCGGCGGACTGGGCCGAGAGCATGCGTTAGCCCTTGCCGCACGCGGCGCAAAAGTAGTTGTGAATGATCTGGGTGGCACACGAGATGGCTCCGGTGCCTCCTCTGCTGCTGCGCTGGCAGTAGTTGAAGAAATAAAAAATGCCGGTGGCGAGGCGATTGCCAATGGTGCGTCGGTAACCGATTTTGTGGCCGTGCAGGCAATGGTGCAACAGACCATGGATACCTGGGGTCGCATCGACATCCTGGTGAATAACGCGGGGATATTACGCGACAAAAGTTTTGCCAAGATGGAGATCGACGATTTCAAACTGGTACTCGACGTGCATTTGATGGGCGCGGTCAATTGCTGCAAGGCTGTCTGGCCCATCATGACCGAGCAAAAATATGGCCGCATCATGATGACGACTTCGTCCTCCGGCCTGTATGGCAACTTCGGCCAGTCAAACTACGGTGCGGCGAAAATGGCGCTGGTTGGATTGATGCAGACCTTGTCACTGGAAGGTGCCAAAAACGACATCCGCGTGAACAGCCTGGCACCGACTGCCGCCACACGCATGACAGAAAGCCTGTTCCCTGAAACCATGCTACAGGCCTTGCAAGCGTCTGACGTGGTTCCTGCGATGCTGGTTTTGGTGGCCGAAAGCGCACCGACGCGCACCATCTTGTGCGCCGGTGCCGGCAGCGTTGAAGCGGCGAATATTACGATGACCCAGGGTCGATGGATAGGTCGCGGAGCCGAAGCAGCAGAATTATTACAGACTCAACTCAATGACATCAAAAATCGTGATGGCGAAATCGTCCCTGAAAGTGGCTTGGCGCAAGGACATCATGAACTCAGCCGCGCGATGAGCCAGCGATAAGTAAGCAATAAATAAGCACCAAAAGTTAAGAATGTGGGAGTAGCGAAAAGAGAATAATTTAGCTGAATTAAACTTATTTCTTTCGCAAGTTGAATAAATAAATACTCGGCAGGGTATAGTGAAAATCTATCACTATCATCCTAAAGAAAATTTTCTCCATTTCGCATACTCCCCTTTTTTAACTATTTTTTTAACAAAGAAAAAAAACGATTGCTGACGTTGGCAATAGTCTGTGCCAATATACAGTTATGACGCTCACGGAATTAAAATATATCGTAGCAGTAGCCCGCCACAAGCACTTTGGGCATGCGGCAGAAGCCTGTTTTGTCGCACAACCTACCCTCTCTGTCGCCATCAAAAAACTTGAAGATGAACTCGGCGTCACGATCTTTGAACGTGGCGGCACTGAAGTCTCCACCACGCCGCTCGGTGCGCAAATCGTCACGCAGGCGGAACGGGTTTTAGAGCAGACTGCCGTCATCAAGGAAATCGCCAAGCAAAATAAAGACCCTCTCTCCGGGCCATTCCGGCTTGGCGTTATCTACACTATCGGACCTTATCTGTTGCCCACCTTGATCAAAACCATGATCAAGCAAGTGCCACATATGCCGCTGATTTTGCAGGAAAATTTCACAGTTAAATTGATGGAATTACTGCGCCAGGGCGAACTCGATGCGGCCATCATGGCCTTGCCACTACCTGATCAAGGGATGGTGACGCAAGCCCTGTACGATGAACCGTTTATGGTGGCAGTTGCAAAAGATCACGCGTGGAAAGACCGCAGCACCGTATCGGCAAAAGAACTTAAATCCGAAACCATGCTATTGCTGGGCAATGGCCATTGTTTCCGCGATCAGGTGCTGGAGGTTTGCCCGGAAATGGCGCGCTTTTCTACTTCCAGCGATGGTATCGCGCGTACCTTTGAAGGCTCATCCCTGGAAACCATACGCCATATGGTTGCCTCCGGCATCGGCATCACGGTACTACCTATGGCATCAATCACCAATCTCAACGCGGAAGACGGCATGCTGCGCTACCTTCCCTTCAGCGCGCCGATACCTGATCGACGTGTCGTCATCGCCTGGCGCAAGAGCTTTACCCGTCAAGCGGCGATTGACGCGATACGCATGGCTGTCCGGTCCTGCGAATTGCCCGGCGTGACCATGCTTAACGAAGCCGCTGTCGCTCAATAAATCTGCATATCAATTTGCGGTTTATGCGTGCGTGTTTGTTAGCGACTTATTGAGCGCCTAAAATGATCACGTTAGCGCTTATAATTCCGACTCCAGATCACTAGCTAGTGCTTTTTTCCAAGACAGACATGACAGCAATTTCGACACGAATTCCTCTCTACTTTCAACTCATCCGCCTGGATAAACCCATAGGCATATTATTATTGCTCTGGCCTACTTTGACTGCGCTGTGGATTGCCTCGGACGGCAAACCAGACTGGCGCATAGTAGCCATATTTACGCTAGGCACAGTCTTAATGCGTTCGGCTGGATGTGCCATCAATGATTACGCTGACCGTGATTTCGACAAACACGTAAAGCGTACTGCAGAGCGCCCGTTAACCAGCGGAAAAATTAATGGATGGGAGGCGATTTTAGTCGCCGTAATATTAGCCGTAACGGCCTTCGTTCTGATCCTGCCACTCAATGCCCTGACCAAAGAATACTCGGTTGTTGCCGTGCTCATCGCCGCAAGTTACCCTTACTTCAAGCGTTTTTTTGCACTACCGCAAGCCTATCTTGGTGTCGCCTTCGGTTTTGGCATTCCTATGGCATTTGCCGCGGTACAAAACACAGTTCCAATGACTGCCTGGATTTTACTGATAGCAAATATTTTTTGGGCGCTGGCCTACGATACTGAATACGCAATGGTCGACCGCGAAGATGACCTCAAAATCGGCATTCGCACCTCGGCAATTACCTTCGGAAAATTCGATGTTATTGCGGTGATGCTATGTTATTTTTTGAGTCTATTATTGATCGTTATTAGCGCTTGGCAACTAGCTTTAGGCATCTGGTTTTTTGCAGGAATTGCGCTCGCTTCCGGCTGTGCTGTATATCATTATTTTCTCATCCGTGAACGCGACAGAATGCGTTGCTTTGCCGCATTCCGACACAATAATTGGCTGGGCGCGGCGATTTTTTCTGGTGTCGCTTTGGATTATTTCTTGCGCTAAACTATTCTCTCGGGTTCAGCATTTTCGTCTTTTAGCGCTACGTGTTTTGACCTAACGCAAACATTGTAAAAAAATTAGCTTTACACTATATTTGTTGTAGGCCGTATTCCTTTTCCAGATTATTAGTCACTATGCGGCGAACCAAAGTCGCAACGGCACTAATAATTTTGAAATGGAATTATCATTCACCTGAGAGGAATTATCATGCACTCCACCAATAGTCACAAAGAAAAGCTGATGCACGACCTGAATCAAGTTATCAGGGATGCAGAAGAATTACTTAAGAATTCAGAGCAACAAACTGGCGAAGGCTTTAAGTCGGCTAAGGCAAAATTTGAATCCACGTTGAGAAATGCCAAAGCAGAAATTGCGCGCGTCGAAGATATAGTCATCAACAGAACCAAAGAAGCGGCACATGCGACCGATGTGTATGTCAAAGAAAATCCTTGGCAATCGGCAGGCATTGCTGCGGGTGTAGGCTTATTGATAGGATTACTGATCAGCCGCAATAAATAATACATGGCCATTATCGACTCCTTAGCTCGCGTGGCGGCAACCCTGCTAGAAACGCTACATACACGGCTAGAATTAATTTCCGTAGAAGTAGAAGAAGAAATGGCGCGCTACTCTTCCTACCTTTTATGGACGGTGGTGGCACTGTTCTGTGCTGGGGTAGCCGTATTGCTCGCCATCTTGCTGATCGTAGTGCTATTTTGGGATAGCCATCGTGAGGCAGTGTTGCTTAGTTTGATCGGTGTGTTTGGCGGACTCGCGCTGTATCTAGGCTGGTGGTTACGCGAGTCTATGCGTAACAAACCTAGCCTGTTAAGCTACTCGCTCGCAGAGTTGAAACGTGATACCGCCACGTTACGCGACATTGGCGCACCCAAAGAGTAAGGATCACCATGTCGAAACATGCAGAGAAACTCAAACTACGCCGTCAGGCGCTGGTCACAAAAAGTCAGGCCGAACGCATGTTGCTAGTATTGCGTGGACAGCAGTTAAGCCAGTCCTTAGGCTTAGCCGATATGGGAATGCAAATCGCCGGAAAACTGGCTCAACGCCCCATCATTGGACTCGGTATTTTGCTTGCCACCATCATCATCAAACCGCGTCGGATAATCCCGCTACTAAAAAAAGCGCTTTCGGTTTGGCAGATCTGGCAACTGGTGGCGCCCAGTATTAACAAGATCAAAAAAGCCGCAGCGCCAGCACAATAAATCCGCTTGCCACGGCTATTCGAGTTTTACACTGCCTGCTGAAAACGCACGCGCTCTTCTTCCTCTCGGCGCGCCAGCTCAATCTCACGCATCACCGCGCCTACGTCCGCTGGTCGCTTATGCGCTGCGATGCGACCTGTGAGCACGCTATCTGGTCGCAATTGTCCGGCCAGATAAAGTTTCCAGATTTCTTTGCCATATTGGGTTGCCGCCAGTTGCGGCGCGAATTGCGCAAAATACGTTGCCAAATTCGCGACATCACGCTCCAGCATCACACCAGCTTCGGTATTATGCGCAGCGTCGATGGCTTGCGGCAAATCGATGATAACCGGACCTTCATGGTCGACCAAAATATTAAATTCAGACAAATCACCATGGATCACGCCCGCACATAACATCAACACCACCTGATGCAATAAAGTGGCGTGATACGTCAAGGCCAATTCACTGGTCAATTCGACGTCATTCAATCGCGGCGCGGCGTTACCATCGGCATCAGTCACCAGATCCATCAACAACACGCCTTCAAAACAGATATGCGGTTTCGGTACCTTCACGCCTGCCGCGGCTAATTTATACAAAGCATCGACTTCGGCATTTTGCCACGCCTCTTCCTGCATTTTGCGCCCGTAGCGCGTACCTTTTTCCATCGCCCTAGCCTGCCGGCTATTTTTGACTTTGCGCCCTTCCTGATATGACGCTGCCTGCTTAAAACTACGCTGATTGGCCTCTTTATATACCTTGGCACAGCGTATCTCTTGACCACAGCGCACTACATAAACGGTGGCCTCTTTGCCACTCATCAGCTGACGCAAAACCTCATCTACCAAGCCTTCTTCGACTAGTGCTTGAATTCTTTTTGGTGTTTTCATTAGTTAATAAAGGACCCAATATTGTAAATTATGCATTCGAGCGTTTCATCGCCCAATTTTTTGTGACACCGAATAGTACCAAGATGCGCGCTAGCAAGCGTGATTGATCTATAATCGAGCGGTAAGTGAACCAGGACTTATGTGTCACCTCACCGCATTTCATCACTATGGAGCCAATCTCATGAGCAAAAGCCAAGACAGTAAAAAAGCCACTAAGAAAGAACCGGCTAAGTCCCCGAAAGAAAAAAAAGAAGCTAAGAAAGTAAAGAAAGAAGCCTCTAAGCGTGGTTAATGCCAATTAATGCAAATTTTTCGAGGCGACTTCATCTTGACCTCATCCCGAGCTCATCCCATAACTGACTTGGCGTTGCCTCGATTTTCTTGCTGAAACAAATCTGTCTATATCGATTGAATATCAATTTTTCTGTTTGATGTATTGCGACACAATTGCATCAATCTTCCCTTCGCGTCGCAGCTTATCAATGCTGGCCTGCAGTTTTCCTACCATTGCAGGGTCCGATTTCAGGTTGAACGCGTAGTATAAATCGCCGTCGTGAATTTTTATTACCTTTGAGACTGCAGTGGGCGAAATGCCGGCAATTTGCAAGTTCCAGTCCATACCTATGTCGGTAGTGACTACAAGGTTTATTTTGTCCAGCATCAATAATCTTAAAGCGTCCAGGTGGGAATTCACTACCAAGAATGTTGAGCTCGGGACACCAGCTGCGAGCAAATCATTTTGTGCGGCATCGTCGCGAACCACGCCAATTCGCGTGTTGGTAAGATCCTTAAAGCTATGAATATCCAGATTCATTCCCGCTTTGCCATAAGCCCATGCGTTTCGTGGCACGATAGGGCCAACCCAAATGAATTGTTTCTCACGCATAGGATTGCGCGCGGTGGAGTAAACAATCGTATTGCTGGTATTTATCGCGGTCTTGTATGCCCGCGCCCAAGGCACAATTTGAATGTCACAGTGAAGTTTTGCCAGTTCGCATGCAGCGCGCAGGATATCCGTTGAAATCCCTTTAATTCCATTACCTGCCGCGTAATTGTAAGGCGGCCATTCTTCGGTGTAAGCCGTCAGATCGGCGGCAAAAACTAAAGGCAAAGGACAAAATCCTATCGCCACGCAGATGCAGGTCTTTTTCAGAAATTTTTGCAAAGCTGGTTTGACGTTGGCAAACAATTTATGTCTCCAAAGATTCTAACAATTTGCGGAATGACGCAGGCAATCTGTAAATTGTACACCCGCAATGATAACGGGCTTTGAACTTCAAGCAACTCCTTCAAGCCATACTCGTGACTGGCAAATTAATTAATCTGCTTGGTGTATTGCAGCACGATAGTATCAATCTTGCCTTCACGTCTTAGCTTATCTATACCAGCTTGCAACTTAGCTACAATGATAGGGTCAGATTGTAGATTCAATGCAAAGTAATAGGCACCACCATCATTAATTTTCATTAACTTAGTGACTGCAGATGAGGCGATACCTGCACTTTTCAGGCTCCACGCCATGCCTATCTCGGTTTCAACTACCACATTGATTTTTTCGAGCATCATCATCCTGAGCACATCATTATTTGAATTGAGCTCCACAAACGAAGATGGTGGTACACCCACCGCAAGTAGATCCGCCAAGGAAGCCTCGTCACGCACCACGCCTATCCTGGCATTTCCTAGATCCTTGATGCTATGAATTTCTGCCTTCATCCCTGTTTTGCCATAGGCCCATGTAGTCCTTGGCAAGATGGGACCAACCCAGACAAACTGATTTTCACGCGATGGATTGCGTGCAGTGGTGTAAATAATGCTGTTTGGTGTATTTGTGACTGTTTTGTACGCTCTCGCCCAAGGTACGATTTGAATCTCGCAACTGAGTTTCGCCAGTTTGCACGCCGCGCGCAAGACATCGGTGGAAATGCCTTTAATTTCATTTCCCTCGGTATAGTTGTACGGCAACCAAGGTTCGGTGTAGGCCGTTAGATCAGCGGCAAATATTGACGATGCCGGGCAAATCCCTAGCGCTAGAGGCATCCACGCCATGCGCCAGAATTTCTTGAGCGCCAGTTTTACCTGCCTATGAAACTGGATTAAATAATGAAACAAATGCGCCCCCAATATTTTTAACAAACTGAAGTATGGCACAAGCAAGTCCAGTGCTGTAGGGCAACGCCGCTTTCATGTAATTTAAATTCTGAGTAAATTAATTTCTGAATGAGCTCAAACGTTTCAACCTAAGTTGACAAGCAAGGCACTCTTCAAGTCAGAAATTGTAATTCAAACGCGCATAGTAATAGCCACCATTCATGCCAAACGGTGAGAATGCCGGATAAACTACTACCGCAACGTTATCAAGGTTGTCGCGCTGTATCCGAAGCAACTCGGCGTTGGTTTTATTTGGATACTGGTTGAATAAATTATTTGCGCCCACTGACAGCGTTAGCGTCTTACTTAGCCGATACGAGACGTCAAGGTCGGTGATCGCCCTGGTCGAAATGCTAGTCTTAAAATAATCACCGCCATCCTCAGTGGCAAACTCGGATGAGGGGCCGAATACCGACTCACGCAAATTGACCGACCACTTATTTAGCTTCCACAGGGCACCGAGATTGAGGCGAAACCTCGGAGACGCCGTTTCGAGATCCGAAATAGCGGTCTGGTCGAGTAGTGTCTGTGGCTGCAATTGTACGGGTGCCTGATTCACCTTAATCAGCTTGACTTGATTGTAATTAACTGCGGCCGACCAATCCACCCGCCCCATTTCCGGGAACGCACTGTAATTTGAATACACGATTTCAAGACCGCGGTTACGCGTATCGACCGCATTTGAAAAAATATTAATACCTGTATCGCTGACGCTAGGGTCAAGCACATTTCCATTCTGCTTGATTGCCGCCACCACAGCGGCTGAATTGACCGCGCCACCCGAGCCATACACCCGGCCACTGCCAACGATACGATCACGGATAGTAATTTGATAAGCATCTAGCGTGATCGCCATTTTGGGCGATGGATGCAGAACTACGCCGAGGCTGAGGTTTTCTGATTTCTCTGGCTTGAGTCCGTTGACACCAACCAGTGCCGCACCGGCCGAATTCGGTGCCAGTTGAACGAAAGCTGTACTAGGGGAGACGTTGGTCGATGAGTAAAATTGTTCTGCCATCGTAGGTGCACGAAATCCGCTGCTGATCGTGCTACGCAGGCCGATTGTTGGCGAAACATCGTAACGCCCGGTCAGCTTGCCAACCAGAGTGCGGCCGAAATCGCTGAACCTTTCCCAACGTAAAGCTGCATCGAGTTTCAGGTTTTCTATCGGTGCGCCAGCCAGATCAAAATAAAGTGCAACATTATTGCGCCGGTAATGCCCGGCATCGCTTAGTAGGAATCCTGGATACGATTGCGACCCCTCTTGATAGCGCGACGCGGCATCACCTGCGCCTATCTCATAGGTATCAATACGATGTTCGAATCCAAGCGCGACCGACAAGGGGTTCTTCCACCCGATATTTACCTCGCCATTCACATCGAAGTTATTGGTCCACTGCGTCGCGGTAAATGCACCGGCATGAAAATTGGTTGGCGTGGTCCCCGTATCTCTAAACAGCGCCACATTGCCAGAATTGACGACGCCGATCTGATTGTCGTCGTTGCCATACGTGCTACTAAGATCCCAGTTCCAATCGATGGCCAGCTTACCTTTGACGCCAGCAGTAAACGAGAAGTCGTCCTCTTTTAAGGTTTCACGCGGACTAAATCCCAAAGGATAAATCGCGGGAAGACGGTTCGGCAGCCGGTAGTTCTCAAATGCATCCGCTTGTTTTTGACCGTAACTGGCAAAACTATAAAACACATTATCACTATTGAGATTGAACGCGGCGTTATAAGCAAGCAGCGATAAATGGTAGGCGGCATCGCCAGAGATGTGATTCAGATACGGATATCCGGGCGCCGTGCTTAACATAGGCATCGCAGCTAGTTTACCCGGATCAATCACACGCGGATCGATACCGCCGCGGTCGCTATGTCCATGGTAACGAGTCTCTGCACTAAAATTAGCAAAGCCCTTTTCACCAAGTTCCACACCTAAATTCAGAGACGCCTGCCCGGTACGGCCGCCACCATCAAAATACTGGCCAGCGCTACTGCTGAAAGCGCCACCTTGCGCATCTTTTTTCAAGATAATATTGATCACGCCGGCGATGGCGTCAGTACCATATTGTGCCGCTGCGCCATCTTGCAAAACTTCGATATGGTCTATCGCCGCCAATGGAATAAAATTCAGGTCAGCTGCCGCAGCACCTTGATATGGCCCGCCCAAGACAGCAAGATTAGCTGTAGTGTGACGGCGCTTACCATTCACCAACACCAGTGTATCGTTTGGGCTTAAGCCACGCAGTCTGGCCGACATGGTCAAATTCGCTGTATCCGAACCGAAAGCCTGGGCAGTAAATGAAGGAATATTTTGCGCCAAAGCCTGAATCAAATCCGGCTGACCGGCACGCTCCAGCGCGCCAGCATCAAGCACCTGAATCGGCGATGCGCTATCAATCGCCTTCAGGCCGCTGCGCCGTGTACCTGTCACGATGACCGCTTGCACTAATTCAGGCGCTTGCTCTGCCTTGTCCTTATCTGGCACCCCAGACAGAGCAGACTGGGCCATCGCGCCCCCAGCAGTGATGCTAATTAAGCCTACCACCACCACGCTCACGCAAGCAAGTTGAATGCACCCAACATGGGGGAGTTTTGATAATGGAAGCGTATTCAATGGCTGCGACATCGTGGGATTTCCTTCGACAATTTCGATTAATTCAGATATTCATCGTATTACTTTTAATATCTTTCGGCTAGCGCAACATTTTTCGATGTTGTAAAAAAATACCAAGCGAGGCAGATGCCAAGAACAAGGCAATAAAAGCACGCCGTGCTAAGCACCTTTGATGAATTCCTTAGTCAAGTTTGCCCCATGAACGCACTAACTAGTAAGGAATAATTGAAATAGCGATGTGTGCTTTCAAGCACGACACTTTTACTTGGATGATGGAGCAGAGTCAGTGCCGGTGACTTTTGTCTGGGCTGGCCCAATTACTTCGATTATTTCGACCATACCCGCGCCAATCGCGGCGGATAAATCATGATCTAAAATTGGCATGGCTTGCTCATGTGGCACCAGCAATCGCGACAATCCGTAGGCGCGATTTCGTCCATGCGCCTTGCCAAGATAGAGCGCCATATCGGCCATCTGCAAGGTTTTCTCCCAATTGCACAGGTTTTCTGGCACGCCAGAAAAAGGCAAGGAAATATACCCTGCCGTCACTGTCACTGGCACCGCAATCTCACCAACCTGAATCGGCATCTCACCAATTGCGCGCAACACGCGATCAACCAGTCGCGTAATTTGCGCAGGGTTGGATTTGGGTGAGAAAATCAAAAATTCTTCACCGCCCCAACGTAAAACCATATCAGTATCACGTACCGTATTTTTCAATCGAAGTGCCACCTCGGTTAACACACTGTCGCCAACAGCGTGTCCCCAGGTATCGTTAATATGCTTAAACAAGTCGATGTCCATCAAGATAAGGCAATCCGGATTATCGCCACTATCTTCACGCCTTTCTGCTTCTGCAAGCGCGACCCGTGATTTCATTAACTCCAAAAATGAACGCCGGTTATGCAAGCCCGTTAGCGGATCACGCACTGCGTGAAACTCTAATTGGGTATTCGCCTGTTGCAGTTGCTCATTGACTTTTCTGACCCGGCGATACAATAAAAATATAAAAACTCCCGCCATCACAGTGACCACCGCGCCAAGCAAAGTAATGATCTGTTGCAGGCGGCGATTCTTAATATCGGCATCCTTCAGAGCATTCTCTTTGCCAAGCAATTCGATCTGCTTTTGTCGTTGATCAGCGTTAAATTTCTCTTGTAATCCAGCGATAGCAACTGCACGATCAGAATTAAATAATTCATTACTCAGTTTTTGTTGCTCGCGCGTAGTTTCCAAGGCTTCTTTATATAAACCCGCGTTCTCATACATGCGCGACAATTCACCAACGACAGACTCG
>JAZJYB010000300.1:0-12252 GCA_040390685.1 Pseudomonadota bacterium
GCTATTTAATGCCGTTTGCAGGTATTTGAAATGGTCAAAGTAAACTGATTTTTCGTATATTCGACTACCCTCATCCCCAACCCTTCTCCCGCAAGCGGGAGAAGGGAGCGCAACCGATAGGCTTTGACGTGTTTGGACTTGTGTAGATACCTATGCCTGCTTGGGGGAAGGAGCGAAAAGCCAAGCGCGGCTGCAGCGCCAGGACATGTGGGAAGCGATTAGCGCGGAGGCGGGAAGACGTGAATGGAATCTACTCCGAGTAAAAATCAGATAAAAATATGAGGTGTTTTAAACTGCTGTTCATCGAACAAGTTTTATCAGTTTTGCCGTCACTATTTTTGCAACCAATACCCCGGCGTAGCATAAATCTCTTTCAATGCATCAATAAAAAACCGTATTTTTGCGGGAAGATTTCTCTGCTGCGGATACACGGCCATCACTTCGTATTGCGGCAAGGCATACTCGTCAAGTACTGTAACTAACTCGCCGGAGGCTAATTGTGTTTGTATTTCCCAGGTGGAGCGCCAGGCTAATCCCAAACCTTCACAGGCCCATCGGTGTAGCAATTCACCATCATTACAGTCGAGATTGCCGGCCGCCTTGATGATGACCGGTTTGCCATTTTCCTGGAAATACCAGCCGCGTTGCTGGCCGCCTTGCAAGTTGAAGGCCAGGCAGTTGTGTTGGGCTAAATCGGCTAAGGTTTTTGGCATCCCCTTGCGCGCTAGATACTCTGGGGTGCCGCATACCACGCGCCGGTTGCTGGCCAGTTTGACTGCAACAAAGCTAGGGTCGATATTGCCGCCGATGCGGATGCTGATGTCATAGCCTTCGCGTACCAGATCCACCACGCGGTCGGTCAGGTTAAATGATATCTGCACATCAGGGTTGGCCTTGACGAAGGCAGGCGCGTGCGGCGCCACATGCTTTCTGCCAAACGCCGCCGGCGCCGAAACGATTAAGTGTCCAGTTGCCTTGTGGCGCCCTTCAGATACTAGCTGGTCGGCATGGCCCAGGTCATTGAGTAATTTGCGGCAATGATCGAGATACAGCAAGCCTTGTTCGGTCAAGGTTAGGTGGCGCGTGGTTCTATGCATGAGTTTCACACCTAGTCGCTTTTCCAGTGCATCGATGCGCCGCCCTAACATCACAGGCGTGATGTTTTGCTCCAATGCGGCACGCGCGAGGCTGCCTTTTTCAGCAACTTCAACAAAGGCTTCAATTTGGGTAAGTTTATCCATGGTTTGATTATTCCATACTATAAGTATCGAATAAAGCGATATTTAGTCTTCTTATCAAAGTGAAGTTTTAGCGATACGATGGTTTTCATCGAGACGTTACGCATGAATAATTAATCACAAAAGGATAAATATGGCCAAGATGAGTGCAGCACAGGCAGCCGCCTGGATATTGGAAAAAGAAGGCGTGAGCCAGGCATTCGGTGTTCCCGGTGCAGCGATTAATCCATTTTACTCCGCGCTGAAAAAACAGGGCAGCATCAAACATATACTCGCGCGCCATGTCGAAGGCGCCTCGCATATGGCGGAAGGGTATACCCGCGCCAAGGCTGGCAACATCGGCGTTTGTATCGGCACATCCGGCCCGGCCGGTACCGACATGATTACCGGTTTGTATTCGGCACAAGCTGATTCGATACCTATTCTATGTATTACTGGCCAGGCACCGCGCGCCCGTTTGTACAAAGAGGATTTTCAGGCGGTCGATATTGAATCTATCGCCAAGCCAGTAACCAAGTGGGCAGTGACCGTGCGCGAGCCGGCTTTGGTGCCGATGGTGTTTCAGCAGGCGTTCCATATCATGCGTTCTGGCCGTCCTGGCCCGGTATTGATCGATTTGCCGTTTGATGTACAGATGGCAGAAATAGAATTTGATCCGGATACTTACCAGCCTTTGGAAGTGTATAAACCCAAAGCCACGCGTGCGCAAATTGAAAAAGCCTTTGCCATGTTGAATGCGGCAGAGCGCCCTTTGATCACCGCTGGTGGCGGCGTCCTCAATGCCGATGCGGCGGCGCTCCTGGTGGAGTTTGCCGAGCTCACTGGCGTCCCGGTGATTCCCACTTTAATGGCATGGGGCGCGATTGCCGATGACCATCCATTGATGGTTGGGATGGTCGGCTTGCAGACCAGCCACCGCTATGGTAATGCCACCATGCTGGCCTCGGATTTCGTAATTGGTATCGGTAACCGTTGGGCCAATCGTCACACCGGCTCGATCGATGTATTTACCAAAGGCCGGCAATTTGTCCATGTCGATATCGAGCCTACCCAAATCGGCCGCGTGTTTGGCCCCGATTTTGGTATTGTCTCTGATGCCGGCGCGGCACTGAAGCTCTTGATTGAAGTCGCAAAAGAATGGAAGGCCGCCGGAAAGTTAGCCGACCGTTCTGAGTGGCTAGAGCAGTGTCAGCAGCGCAAGCGCACGATGTTACGCCGCACCCATTTCGAGGAAGTGCCCGTCAAGCCGCAACGTGTTTACGAAGAAATGAACAAGGCCTTTGGCCGCGACACTTGCTATGTCAGCACCATCGGTCTCTCGCAAATCGCCGCCGCCCAATTTCTGCACGTGTACAAGCCACGGCACTGGATTAATTGCGGTCAGGCTGGTCCATTGGGCTGGACTATTTCAGCGGCCCTAGGTGTTTGCGCCGCTGATCCGCAGCGCAAAGTGGTGGCGATTTCTGGCGACTATGATTTCCAGTTTATGATCGAAGAATTAGCCGTCGGTGCGCAGTTTAATATTCCTTACTTGCACGTGGTGGTGAATAATTCCTATCTGGGTTTGATACGTCAGGCACAGCGTGGATTTGAGATGGACTATTGTGTACAGTTAGCCTTTGAAAACATCAACGCACCAGAACTCAACGGCTATGGTGTCGACCATGTTGCGGTGGTTGAGGGACTTGGCTGTAAAGCGATACGGGTGCGTGATCCGGAACAGATACAAAATGCATTTGCGCAGGCTAAAGCCTGGATGGAAGAGTTCCGCGTACCAGTGGTAGTTGAAATTATATTGGAGCGCATAACGAATATCGCAATGGGTACCGAGTTAAATAGTATTAATGAATTTGAAGAGCTGGCCACAGAACCTGGGCATGCGCCAACTTCCATTGCTATCTCGATGTTGGATTGAATTTTTTTGCGAAGAGAGAAAATACAATGACAAAATTAGCCGCCAATTTAACCATGTTGTTCAACGAACTGCCGTTCCTGGACAGGTTTGAAGCCGCCGCCAATGCGGGTTTCAATGCAGTGGAATTTTTATTTCCGTACGCATTCGATGTTGAAGAAATAGCAGTCAGACTGGCTAAGTCCAAATTGGCATTGGTTCTGCATAATCTGCCAGCCGGTAATTGGGAGGAAGGCGAGCGCGGTATCGCTTGTCACCCTGACCGTATCGAAGAATTTAAAGCCGGTGTCGAGACTGCGATGCGCTACGCCAAAGCGCTGGGCGTCAAGCAAGTCAACTGCCTGGCCGGCATCAAGCCAGCAGGCATCAGCGATGAAGAGGCGCACCAGACTTTTGTAAGTAACCTGAAGTTCGCGGCAGACAAATTGAAGACAGCCGGAATACGGCTGCTGATAGAGCCGATCAATACTTTTGATATCCCCGGTTTTTTCTTGTCGCGCACCAAACAGGCGATCGCCATCATCCAGGAAACGGCTTCCGATAATTTGTTTTTGCAATACGACATCTATCATGCGCAGCGTATGGAGGGCGAGTTGATCAATACCATCAAGGCAAACCTGGCGCTGATTAAGCATATCCAGCTTGCCGACAACCCAGGCCGATTTGAACCAGGTACCGGTGAAATCAATTATCACACGGTGTTCGCACAACTCAATGAGATGGGCTATCAAGGCTGGATAGGTTGTGAATACAAGCCTAAAGCCGGCACGTTGGAAGGCTTGGGCTGGCGTAAGGTGCATGGGGTTTGACGATAGCTTGCATCGTCATTTTCCCGTAGGCGTTAATCATTACTCATAACTAGCGATGCGCAGATTTAGCTCCCTTCTCCCGCTCGCGGGAGAAGGGCAGGGGATGAGGGTGATCGAACGACGCACAGTATCAATAGCAAAGAACATTTAAAACACAAAGTAAATAGGCGTTCTCGTATCGGAACCACCCTCACCCCAGCCCTCTCCCGCGAGCGGGAGAGGGGGCTAAAATAAAAAAATGCAGTAAAAAATAATTAGCTAAAATTGAACGGAAAAACATCATGAAAAAAATTGGATTTGTAGGCTTAGGAATTATGGGCACGCCGATGGCAGGTCATCTGCAAGCGGCAGGACACCAACTTTATTTACACGATATCAAAGCGCCGCCCGCTGAATTGGTTGATGCCGGCGCGAAGGTATGTGCTTCTGGCGCCGAGGTTGCCAATAGTGCCGATATCATCATCATTATGGTGCCCGATACGCCGCATGTAGAGGCTGCGCTGTTCAATGAAAACGGTGTCGCACAAGGTTTGACAGCCGGCAAAATTGTCGTCGACATGAGCTCGATTTCGCCTATCGCGACCAAGGGTTTCGCAGCGAGAATTAATGCCTTGAATTGTGAATACCTCGATGCACCAGTCTCGGGTGGCGAGGTCGGTGCCAAGGCGGCATCGTTGACTATTATGGTGGGCGGTTCTGAAGAGGCTTTTAATATTGTGAGACCCCTGTTTGATCTGATGGGTAAAAACGTCACGCTGGTCGGCGCCAACGGTGATGGCCAGACCACCAAAGTGGCAAATCAAATTATCGTGGCGCTGAATATTCAGGCGGTGGCAGAAGCTTTGTTGTTTGCCTCTAAGGCAGGTGCTGATCCGGCGAAAGTCCGGCAGGCGCTGATGGGTGGTTTTGCCGCATCGCGTATTTTGGAAGTGCACGGAGAGCGTATGGTCAAGCGCACGTTTAATCCCGGCTTTAGAATTGAGTTGCATCAGAAGGACCTGAACCTGGCTTTGCAGGGCGCCAAGGCGCTAGGTGTATCCTTGCCAAATACCGCGATGGTGCAAGAGCTGATGAACGCCTGTGCCGCCAATGGCATGAGCGGCCTGGATCATTCTGCGCTGTGCCGTGCCACTGAATTAATGTCGAATCATCAGATTGCATAAAACGGATTTCTCTCATGGACAAGCTTGAGCCTCGTCAATTCTTAAGTGATCTTTTCTCTAGCGCAGTCGATGCTGTCAGCGCAGAAAAATGTCTCCCGGCGTTTTTGCCTAAGCCTTCGGCTAAAGGCCGCACTATCGTCATAGGTGCGGGCAAGGCTGCCGCTGCCATGGCAAAAACCGTCGAAGATCTTTGGCCAGGGCCGATCACGGGCTTGGTCGTGACACGCTATGGCCATGGGGCAGATTGCAAGCAAATCAAAGTGATTGAGGCTGCCCATCCTGTGCCGGATGAGGCGGGTCGCCAGGCGGCCACGCGCATACTCGAGATAGTGCAGGGCTTGAGTGAAGACGATCTGGTGCTCTGCCTGATTTCTGGCGGCGGCTCCGCCTTACTGGCCTTGCCAGCCGATGGGATTAGCCTGGAACAGAAGCAGGCGATCAACAAGGCTCTGTTAAAAAGCGGTGCGGCAATTTCAGAAATGAACTGTGTACGCAAACATTTATCCGCGATCAAGGGCGGCCGCCTTGCTCTGGCTTGCGCGCCGGCGCGGGTCGTGACTTTGCTGATTTCTGATGTGCCGGGCGATGATCCCGATGTCATCGCCAGCGGCCCGACTTTGCCGGATGCCACATCGTGTGCGGACGCCCTGGCGGTTTTAAAAAAATACCAGATCGAGGTGCCGGCGAATATTCAGCAGCATCTGGCATCAGGCCAGGGTGAAACGCCAAAGCCCGGTGATGCACGATTTGCGCGCAATTCCCAGCACATTATCGCCACCGCGCAAGATGCCCTGGAAGCCGCTGCTGCGACTGCGCGTGCAGCGGGCATCACGCCGTATATTTTGTCGGATGGGATAGAAGGTGAGGCGCGGGATGTCGCGCTGGTGCATGCCGCCATTGCCAGGCAAGTGGCAAAACACGGGCAGCCATTTAGCAAACCCTGCGTGTTGATATCCGGTGGTGAAACCACGGTTACCGTGCGTGGTAAAGGCCGTGGCGGGCGTAATGCAGAATTTTTGTTGAGCCTAGCCGTGGGATTGGAAGCGACGCCAAATATCCATGCGATTGCCTGCGATACAGACGGCATAGACGGCTCGGAAGATAATGCTGGCGCCTTGTATGCACCCGATTCGATAGCCCGGGCAGCAGCCCTGGAATTGAGCGCAAAACGCATGTTGGAGAATAATGATGGTTATGGATTTTTCAGTGCACTCGATGATCTGGTAGTGACTGGCCCAACTCGTACCAACGTGAATGATTTCCGGGCGATCTTGATATTGTAATTTTCTGGCGCTTCTATTGAGCTAAGGCGTGATCAAAGGAATGGTGATACTAAAGCGCACGCCTTTTCCGGGTTCGCTCTGTAATTTAATCTCTCCCTTGAGCGATCCGCACACCAGATTGTGGACAATAAACATGCCCAGACCAGAACCGCCCTGGCCCAGTTTGGTGGTGTAGAAAGGCTCAAATACTTTGTGATGAAGTTCCGTTTCTATACCTATGCCATCGTCTTGATAAATGATTTCAACCATATTTTCATGGCGGCAGGCTTCAATTTTTATGTGTCCCGCCTTCGCTTCAAAACCGTGTTTGATCGAGTTCATGATCAGGTTATTGAAAATTTGTTCCAGGTCGCCCGGAAAACTGTCTAGCTCGATGCCCGCCGGAATGTGTAACTCACTGGATGCTTTTGCGTGGCGCATAGTAGTGCCGAGTGTGTTGAGGATGTCACTGACAGTTTCTCTTAAGTCGAAAACACGGCGACGTTGGCTGGTTTGATCGACGGCGACTTTTTTGAAGCTCTCGATCAACTCACTTGCCCTGTGCGCGCTGCGTACGATTAAGTTGCTAGCTTCCTGACATTCGAGCACCGTGTCACCGAGCAAGGTCTTGGTCAGGTGGCCATCCTTCACCGCTTTAGAAAGCCCGGAGATCCGGTCACCGAGAGTTGACGCCATCATGACTATATTTCCTATCGGCGTGTTGAGTTCGTGCGCTACGCCAGCCACGATGCCGCCCAACGAGGCGAGTTTTTCAGATTCGACAATCTGATCCATGGCTAGGCGTAATTCCTTAGTTCTTTCTTCTACCCTTACTTCCAGTCCTGCATTCATCACGCGCATTTTTTCCTCATTACGTTTGCGTTCGCTGATGTCATGTATAAAAGCGCCAAAGATGCGAGTGGCGGCATTGGGAATGAGCCAGATATTGAGTTCTACCGGGAATTCACAGCCGCTTTTGTCCTGCGCTGAGATTTCTATCCGTCTATTAATGACCGGGCTTTCGCCACTGATAGAGTAGTGTTGTAGACCTAGAGTGTGGGCGGCACGATAACGCGGCGGGATGATGAGTTCTGCAACCGAGCGATGTAGAGCTTCCTCTTTCGTCCAGCCGAACATGACTTCTGCGTAAGGGTTCCAGTCAAATACCGCGCCATTGTTATCCATCCCGATGAAGGCTTCGTTGGCGCTGTCGATCAGGCGGCGCAAGCGCAATTCACTTTCTGTTAGCGCGACTTCAGTAATTTTTCTGGTGTTAATCTCTAGCGTTAAATTTTTTGCTAGCGAGGAGAGTTCTTCAGTGCGCTGTGCGACCAAGGTTTCCAGATTTGCTTTACTGTATTCAATTTCGATACGCTGCAAATACAACTCACAGAAAATCCTTACTTTACTGCGCAGAATGACGGCTTCAATCGGCTTGACTAAATAGTCCACCGCGCCCGATTCATATCCGACAAAAAGATTCTCTTTGTCGGTCATGCCCGCAGTGATGAAAATAATAGGGATGTGACATGTTTTTGGGTTGACACGCAATAGTGTCGCGGTCTCTATGCCGCCCATCACGGGCATTTGTACGTCCAGCAAAATCAAAGCAAAATCTTGTTTCAGGCTCTGGCGCAGCGCTTCGTTTCCAGAGCTAGCCATGGTGAGCTCCAGATTCAACTTCATGTCATTCAAGAGCGCCTCAAGCGCAAGCAAGTTCTCCGGTCTATCGTCAACCAGTAAAATAGGGATTTTTTTATCATTCAACATAAATCACCTTTCTTTCGGGCTCGCCTATATCTGCTAAAGCCTGCTTCAAGCAAGCGCCTTGCCGGCAATAAGCGGAATTTTTCTAAATTTTGTATTTTGTTGGCATCCATAATCAAGTCCGTCTAGAGGCCCAGACCCGCAATAAAGACATTAACTTTTCAGTATCAATCGGTTTCGCTATGTAATCGCTGGCACCGGCATCAAGGCATTTCTGATGGTCTCCTTTCATGGCCTTGGCGGTCATGGCGATGATAGGTAACTGGTGAAAAAGCGGGTCTTTCCGGATCTCACGCATGGCGGTATAACCATCCATTTCCGGCATCATGATATCCATCAAGACTAGCTGGACATCTGGATTGGCCGCCAGTTGTCTTAAGGCTTCTATGCCGTTTTCAGCTTCCAGCACCACGATGCCTCTTGCTGTCAGTAAGGCAGTGAGCGAAAAAATATTTCGCATGTCGTCATCGACCAACAAAACCTTTTTTCCTTCCAAAACAGATTCCTGGTTCAGTGATGCACGTATCATCCGTTGTTTGTCAGATGGCAGTTTGCTTTCGACCAAATGTAAAAACAAACTGACTTCATTGAGCAAGCGTTCCGGGCTTTTGGCTCCCTTAATGATAATGCTTTCAGCGAAACGTCGCAGTTCACGTTCGTCCTCGCGATTAAGGTCACGACCTGAATGAATGATGACGGGGATCTGACGCACGCCTTCCATACTTTGCATATGGTTTAACAGATCAAACCCCGACATGTCCGACAAGCCCAGATCTAGCACGATGCAGTCGAAGCGCTCAGTGGACAGAAGCTGTATCGCTTGCTGACCTGTTGCCGCGGTTTGTATCAGTATATTTTTCTCTGAGAGAAGTTCGATCAGGCTCTTTACTTCAATCGGGTTATCCTCGACGATCAAGAGTTTTTTCACGGTTTTAGCTAAGGAGTTTTCTATCGTATTAAAAACCTCGCTCAACTGTTCCATGCTGATAGGTTTGGTGATAAAGCCGACTGCGCCCATTTCCATTGCGGTTTTGCGATTTTCTACACCGGTGATGAAATGCACAGGAATATGGCGCGTAGCGGGATTGTCTTTGAGACTCTGCATGACGCCCCAGCCATCCATTTTTGGCAGTGTTACATCAAGAATGATGGCACTCGGCAAAAAGTGTGTACATAAGGAAATCCCACTTTCTCCATCATTTGCCACCAGTGCCGCAAAGTTTTTCTCGCGCACGAAGTTCATTAAAATCTTGGCAAATTTTGTATCATCTTCAATAATCAAGATGCACTTATCGCCAGGCTTGATGTTAGCCCGGTCATCGTCCAGGTCAGGTTTGGGAAATGCAGTTACAACATCAGGCGAGGAAGCATTCTTCATTTTTTCAGACTGTGTAGTCACTAATTTTTGAACTACAATGTGCTGGCGATGAGTTTGCTCTGATGACGGCTTGAGAGGCAAATACAGGGTGAACACACTACCTTTGTCCTCCACACTGCTGAGTGTGACATCGCCATTCATTTTATAGGCCAACTGACGCGAAATAGACAGCCCCAGACCGGTGCCACCATATTTTCTATTGATACCACCATCGGCTTGCTTAAACGCTTCAAAGACCAGCGATTGCTTATCAGCGGGAATGCCGATGCCGCTATCTTCGACGGAGAAAGCCACCGCTGCGTTGCTTAAAGGATTTTCGCTTTCGCTGGCGAAACGAATTTGTAGTGTCACACTTCCCTGCATGGTAAATTTGATTGCGTTTGACAATAAATTTTTCAACACTTGCTGTGTGCGGGCAAGGTCGACGTTCATTTCCTGCGGGCCGTTTGCTACATCAAGGATGAAGCTCAAACCTTTTTCTTCAGCCAAGGGGCGAAACATCGTTTCCATGGGGAGATAGATATCTTGTAATCGCACCTCCTCATAATGCAAGTCGATCTCACCAGCTTCCACTTTGGAGAGATCAAGAATGTCGTTAATTAAATGGAGTAGGTCTTTTCCCGCGGCATTGATGGTGCTGGCATATTCCACTTGTTTTGGGTTCAAATTGACGTCTTTGTTTTCCTTGAGCAGACCCGATAATATCAACATGCTGTTGAGCGGCGTGCGAAGTTCGTGCGACATATTTGCCAGGAACTCAGATTTGTAGGTGCTGGCTTTTTCCAGCTGATCTGCCTTGCGCTGGATTTCACGGCTAATGGTTTCGACTTCGTCATTCTTGATACGGATTTGTTCGCGCTGGCGTTCCAATATTTCGGCACGCTCAGAAAGCTCTTCATTGCTTTGTTGTAGCTCTTCTTGTTGCACACGTAATTCTTCTGACTGTGATTGCGATTGCGCCAGTAACTCCTGCGTCTGATTGCGCGATAAATTCACCCCGAAGCCGATCGCGATACCTTCACTGGTGGTTTCTAATAATTCCAGTTCCGCATCGCTAAAGGTTTTGAAAGCGCCTATCTCCATCGCTCCGACCAGATGCTCACCTTGCAACAGCGGTACTGCGACGATATTGCGTGGCGTTGCCTCTCCCAAGGCGGAAGTGATAGTCAGATAATCTGGCGGTACATTCTCCAGGCAAATGGTTTTTCTTTCGTGTGCGGCCTGGCCGATCAAACCCTCACCCAAAGCAAAATGGTCTGATAGATTTTTTCGCCGGATCAAGGCATAACTGGCGACCAGTTGTAATTCTTTGGAACGTTCGTCATACAGATATAAAGCGGCCACGGCGGCACCGACTCGATTGACCAGGTAGCACAGAATTTTGTCAGCCAATTCAGCGGTCTGGTGCTCACCACGCATCAAGGCATTTAGATCATTCTGGCTGGTTTTTAGCCAATCGCTGGCGGCTTCGATAGAGCGGCCTTCGCGTAAGGAAATAGCCATTTTTCGAAATGCCTGATCTAGCGCGACCTGTACTTCGCTCATGTGAATGACAGATTTGAGTAAGACTCCCACTTCGTCGTCTGAGACGTTTTCTTTGTCGATTTTTGGCGCGTTAGTCAAGACGATATCTTGATCCAGATTGCCACTGGCAATGGCTTCCAGTGAAAGCAATTTTTCTTCGCTACCTTCTGTCAATATTCGTGCAGCATCGAGCGCAATATTCAAGGGGCGCGCGATGTTGCGCTGATAAAAAATACGTAAGAAAATGGCGATCAATAGCAATAACAAAGCCAGAGCGGATAAAACTTGCGTGACTATCCGATGGCCGCTGTCCAATTGCTTACTCGAGTCGACTTCCAGCACACCGCGTACATCGTTGAGTTTCCAATCGGTCTTGGGGCTGCCAATGACAGAGTTATGGCAGTTGACACAGGCCTGATCCACCATTCTGTCGGCAATCGCGACTCGCACGATAGTCTTGTCGCCCAGTGCTTCAGTGCGAAAAAAAGTCTGGTTTGGATTGTTTTGAAAAAACGACCAGGCGTCCTCGCCGAACTTATCCATCACACGGTCTTTACGATTCGGGAATGGGTAGGGACTATACAGTTTTAGCGCTGTGCCTGAGTTCTGCAGCAACGCACTTAACTCGTGAATCATGGTTGCTGGCAGCGGTACTGCCTTAGGATTATTCAGATGCTCAGATGAGACGCTGAGTACACCATTATTGAGTATTTTCGTGATGACATTTTCGGTGTAATACTTGCGCAGTGCTTTGTATTGCTTGACCGTGTCCTGCCCGGCAGAAATGGCTTCCTGTTCGGCATTGCGTTGTATTACGACAGGTAAGAAAATGGCGGCAGAAAGCGCACTCAAAAACAGTAGACCGCCGACCGGGATGAAGAGCTTCCAGAATAAACTGTGTGAAGGTGCAAGCATGGTAACGCCTCCTTAAACCCTTGTTCCTTCCGATAATAAGTGGTTTTGTTTATTCATGAGGCACAGGCTGAACCACAAAAATTTGAAAGTCAATATAAAGTATCCTCGCTGAATGTGAGGCTGTCAAACGAAAAATTTCAAAGACATAGGTTGAAAAAGAGCTTGGGAAATATGATTTTTTACTGATCTTTTGAGCTATTCAAAAGCATGGGTAAGAAGTTAGCTTTGCTCACTAGTGTCCCAACGTTTCTCATAGGAGAGACATCTGTTTAGGTTGATTATCG
>JAZJYB010000301.1:0-1884 GCA_040390685.1 Pseudomonadota bacterium
GAAGACTAATGTCAAATCTATTTAATGTAAAAGACAATCCTGCTAAGGCATATACCAGTTTCGTAGTATTAGGAATCTTGGTAATGGCTTTTCCTTTCGTCGCCGCTAACTTTGGCAATTCGTGGGTACGTATTATCGATTCCGCTTTGCTATATATCATGCTGGCATTAGGTTTGAATATTGTGGTCGGATTTGCCGGGCTTCTCGATCTTGGTTACATCGCGTTTTATGCAGTCGGCGCTTACCTGGCAGCTCTTTTTGGTTCGCCACAGTTTGCTTTACTGCTCGAGTCTTTCGTCAGCAACTATCCTGTTGTGGGTAATTTTTTGGTCGACATGTTCGGGCCTGAAATCACGCAGAACGGTATTCATCTCTCTGTTTGGCTGATAGTGCCGATGGCTGCAGCAACCGCAGGCTTATTTGGCACGATACTCGGTGCACCAACATTGAAATTACGCGGTGATTATTTGGCGATAGTTACTTTAGGGTTTGGTGAGATTATTCGTATTTTTATGAATAATTTAAATTCACCCATCAATTTTACTAATGGCCCGCAAGGCGTGAATATGATCGATCCGGTACGGATTTTTGGCGTGTCTCTCGGCGGTGATACCGATGCAAATGCCACCGTCCATATTGGCAGCTTGAGTATGCCCTCAGTCAATGCCTATTATTTCTTATTCTTGGCATTTTGTATTGCGATCGTCATTGTTTCAATCCGCTTGCAACACTCTCGCCTGGGGCGCGCCTGGGTGGCAATTCGCGAGGATGAAATTGCTGCTAAGGCGATGGGTATCAACACGCGGAATATGAAATTGCTGGCGTTCTCGATGGGGGCATCATTTGGCGGTGTTTCCGGGGCGATGTTTGCGTCATTTCAAGGATTCGTCTCACCTGAATCGTTTTCCTTAATGGAGTCTATCGTCGTTCTCGCGATGGTGGTACTGGGCGGAATTGGACATATTCCGGGAGTCGTTCTCGGTGCGGTTTTACTCGCCGCTTTGCCTGAAATCTTGCGTCATGTGGTTGAACCTGCGCAAAACATGCTATTCGGAAAAGTGTTGATCGAAGCGGAAATTTTGCGTCAATTATTGTATGGCTTTGCCTTGGTCGCAATTATGCTGAATCGACCTTCAGGTTTGTGGCCATCACCAAAACACGAAGATAGAATTGCCAAAGCAAATGAAGCTGCGGCATAAGGAATACAGAAATGACTGAACAGACTATTTTAAAAATTGTAGGCGCCAATAAGCGATTTGGCGGCTTGCAAGCTTTGTCGAATGTGGGCATTAATATCAAACGCGGCCAGATCTATGGCTTGATTGGTCCAAATGGTGCAGGCAAGACGACCTTTTTTAATGTGATTACCGGCCTGTATCAACCTGATACCGGTAGTTTTGAACTTGACGGAAAACCTTATTCACGGTCTGCGCCACACGATGTTGCAAAGGCAGGAATTGCACGTACCTTTCAAAATATTCGCCTTTTCGGTGAAATGACTGCTATCGAAAACGTCATGGTGGGGCGGCACATCCGAACGCATCAAACTTTGTTCGGCGCTGTTTTTCGCCATGCTGCAGCCCGTAAAGAAGAAGTGGAAATTCGTGAGCGTGCCCAGGAGTTACTCGATTTTGTCGGGATCGGGCAATTTGCTGATCGCACTTCTAAATTCTTGTCGTATGGTGATCAACGCAGACTTGAAATTGCCCGTGCATTGGCAACTGATCCTAAACTACTGGCCTTGGATGAACCGGCCGCAGGGATGAACGCCACGGAGAAACTCGCTTTGCGGGAATTACTGGTCAAAATCAAAGCTGAAGGTAAGACCATTTTGCTGATTGAACATGATGTTAAGTTAATGATGGGTTTGTGTGATCGCTTGAC
>JAZJYB010000302.1:0-27252 GCA_040390685.1 Pseudomonadota bacterium
GCTCCCGATGCGAAGCCGACATGGCCGCCATGTTTGGGATATTCCAGCGTCACATGGGACGATGCTTTACGTGGCAAATGTCGCGCCGGTAGAAATGGGTCATTCTGTGCGTTTAAGACTAAAGTTGTTACGCTGATGTCTTCCAGTATATGTTTTGCACTGGCGCGTTGCCAGTAATCATTGACGTCTTTATAGCCATGCAAAGGTGCCGTGACAATATTGTCGAACTCGTAAAAATTCTTGGCACCTAACATTGCTTCACGATCAAATAAACCTGGAAATTGCTCAAGTTTTTTTAGACATTTCGGTTTTAAAGTCTGCAAAAAATTGCGCGTGTAGATCATGTTAAAACCACTGGACAGCGCCGCGCCGCCCGCTGTCAGATCCAACGGTGCCGAGATAGCGCAAGCTGCATCGATGACATGCGCTTGTTGTTGCGCTTCGCCCAGCCAGCGCAAAAGTGCATTGCCGCCCAAAGAGACGCCACAGGCAAAAAATTTTCCATCCGGATTGTGCTGTCGGTAGTTAGTTTGAAGTTTTTGGATAATCCAGCCAATTTCTTCTGCATCACCGGAATGATAGAAGCGTGGCGCCTGATTTATCTCGCCAGAACAACCGCGAAAGTGCGGTACCGCGCCCGACCATCCTTTCGTCTTTAATAAAGCCATCAAAGAGCGTGCGTAATGACTGTCGCTCGATCCTTCCAGGCCATGAAATAGCACGACAAACGGTAGATCCGGCGCACCGTCGACAAAATCGACATCGATGAAGTCGCCGTCCGGTGTGGCCCAGCGCTCTCTACGAAAATCGACCTCGGGTTTGGTTAAATATACCGCGGGATAAATGGTTTGCAGGTGACCGCCAGGCAACCATCGTGGTGATAAATAATTCATCACCTAATGCAGTACGCTGGCTTTAAATAATTCTAGAGGCGGATCTCCAGCCGCAATCGAAGCGTGATGCGTAGCAATCCGCCAACCCTGCGGTGTTTTGATAAATACATTGGTCGCCAGAATATGCATGTCTTGCGACTTGTTTGACTTGCGCTGAACTTCCTCTATCACGCTGTGCACCGCCGTAAACATATTTTGCATTGCATGCAGCTGCAAGGGGTGGATGTGGACGCTGCCCTGTTCAAAAATCGCCTCCCATGAAGCGCGGATGGCGGCATGCCCAACCAGCCTAGGTGCGCCGGGATGTATGCAGACGATTTCTTCATCTTCCGCCCACAGTGCCATCAGACCTTCAAGATCGGCTTTGCTAATGGCGTCATAGAAGGCGCTCTCTAGCTCATCAGCGCTGCCGTTAAATTGTTTTTTGGCGGACATGATTTGTTTGTTGGTCTGGTTAATGTGCCTTCAGTACTGTGCCAGGCGCTAATTTGTACTGCGTTCCGCAATATGAGCAAGTTGCTGTGCCGTCATGGGAGAGATCAAGGTAAACCCTCGGGTGCGATGACCATAAAGGCATTGCTGGATTCGGGCAGTACGCGGGTAAATCCTTGGCTTGCAATTCGATAATGGCAACAGGGTTGGTGGCAGGTGTAGCGACGGTCATTTGATTCTCCGGTTTTCATGAATATGGCATGATTTTAACGGATTAGGCTGTGATTGAGTCTGCGCTGCCGCATTGATGACGTAAAAAAGCAATCTTGGGCAACGATTCTCGATCATCGGTACAATGGTGCGCTTTGCCTTTATCGCACGATTTTTGAAACAAAAGATACAAACTGAGTATGCAAACCGAGATTGATAAGGCTGCTTTCCGCGAGGGATTGAAGATAGGCATACCAACATGGTTTGGCGTCGGCGCCTGGGGTTTGGTCGTCGGTGTTGCCATGATCAAGGCTGGTTTGAGCTTGTCGCAAGCCTTTGGCATGACCTTTATTGTGTTTGCCGGATCAGCGCAACTTGCTGCTTTGCCATTGATAGTTGCGCACGCGCCTGCCTGGGTAATCTTTGCGACGGCCTTGGTGGTGAACTTAAGATTTGTGATTTTTTCTGCCGTTCTTGCTCCCCATTTTTACCATCTTCCTTGGCGAACCCGCGCCATCATGGGATTTTTCAGCGGAGACATTTCTGTCGCCCTGTTTATTCAACGTTATCCAGAATTTGCCCATGAGCAAGGAAAGCTGGCCTATTTGAAAGGCCTGGTGTATCCAAACTGGGGCGCTTGGCAAATTGGTTCTGTGATCGGCATTTTACTTGGTAGCCAAATCCCCGCCAGCTGGGGCTTGGGCTTTGCCGGCACACTGGCTATTCTTTGTGTGATGTTGCCATCGGTAATCAACAAAGCGGCGGTCGCGGGTGTTGTGGCAGCAGGGGCGGTAGCGATGCTGGCAGCCAGGCTTCCGTATAAGCTGGGTTTGCTGATTGCGGTCGTGGTTGGTATGGCAGTTGCCATGATGTTTGAAGAATGGCTAGAAAAAAGACAAAGAAGGACGCAAAGTAATAGGCGGCGTGAAAGCGGAAGCGGGGGTGAACATGAATGATGCTGAAGTGTGGCTAATCATAGGCTTATTGGCACTCGCCACCTTTATTGCGCGCAGTTCATTCTGGCTGGTCGGGCATCGCATTAATTTGCCTAAGCGCGTTCAGGAAGCCTTGCGCTATGCGCCTGCGTGTGCGCTAGCGGCAATTATCATTCCTGATTTGTTGATGAGCAACGGGCAAATTCAAATAAATTTTAATAATCCGCGCCTAATTGCGGGCGTCGCGGCAACCGCATTTTTCTTGGTGAAGCGCAATATGTTACTGACGATCATTTTTGGTATGGCGGTTTATACCTATATTCGACTTGGTTTGTAGTTTTATTACGTTTTTTGTCGGCGACTTAAAAACGCCAGTAAAAACGGTAGGGCGGAGACGCTGTTTTTGTTAAAATACTGCTCTTGCCTCCTCATCTCTAATTCGATCTAAAACTCGACCTATAACTCGACCTATAACCCGAATCAACTTCTCAGGCCACTCATTCATGCAATTTATTCGACTCAGCGATCTTATCGCAGCAAATCAGCTTCAAGGTAAACGTGTATTTATCCGTGCAGATCTGAATGTTCCGCAAGACGATAAGGGTAATATCACCGAAGATACACGTATCCGTGCCTCAGTTCCTGCGATCCAGCAAGCCTTGAAAGCAGGTGCGGCGGTGATGGTTACTTCGCATTTGGGGCGCCCGGTTGAAGGTGAATTCAAGCCGGAAGATAGTTTGGCACCAGTTGCAAAAAGGTTGTCTGAATTGTTAGGTTTGTCGGTAGCCTTAAAGCAAAATTGGCTGGATGGCGTGGAGGTAGAAGCCGGACAAGTCGTCTTGCTTGAGAACTGCCGCGTAAATAAGGGCGAAAAGAAAAACGACGACGCTTTGGCACAAAAAATGGCGGCACTTTGCGACATTTATGTCAACGATGCCTTTGGTACTTCGCACCGCGCTGAGGCGACCACGCACGGCATCGCTAAATATGCAGCGATCGCCTGCGCCGGCCCATTATTGTCCGCTGAACTTGATGCGCTGGGCAAAGCCTTGGGCCATCCGGCTCGCCCTTTGGTGGCGATTGTGGCAGGATCAAAAGTGTCGAGTAAGCTGACGATTCTTAAATCATTGGCAGAGAAGGTTGATAACCTCATCGTCGGTGGCGGTATCGCGAATACCTTCATGCTGGCCGCTGGTTTGAAGATTGGTAAATCACTGGCCGAAGCCGATCTGGTGGAAGAAGCCAGGGCAATTATCGAGATGATGGCAAAGCGTGGCGCTTCAGTGCCTATCCCTACCGATGTAGTTTGCGCTAAAGAATTTTCACCGACTGCGGTGGCCACAGTTAAATCCGTGAACGATGTCGAAGCCGATGACATGATTTTGGATATCGGCCCGGTCACTTCAGCGGTTTTTGCGGCGCAGATTAAAGAATCTGGCACGATAGTCTGGAATGGTCCGGTTGGCGTATTTGAATTCGATCAGTTTGGCAACGGCACCAAGGTCTTGGCCCATGCCATCGCAGAATCCAAAGGTTTTTCTATTGCTGGTGGCGGTGATACGCTGGCAGCAATTGCTAAGTATCAAATTACCGCGCAGGTGGGCTACATCTCAACTGGTGGCGGTGCTTTTCTCGAATTTTTGGAGGGCAAAACCCTACCAGCTGTTGAGATTTTGTTACAACGTGCAGCAAATAAGTAAGCTACCCTTCATAACGAAATTGATCAGGAGATCAGATGTCACGCGGAACCAAAATTGTAGCGACAGTAGGCCCAGCATCTAGTGATTTAGAAACGCTCAAACGCATGATAAGAGCGGGCGTCAATGTAGTACGTCTGAATTTTTCGCATGGCAAGGCGCAAGACCATATTGACCGTGCCGCGATGGTGCGTCAGGCAGCTTCCGAATGTGGCCATGAAATTGCGATTATGGCAGATTTGCAAGGCCCGAAAATTCGTATCGGCAAGTTTGAAAATGGCCGCATCGACATCGCCGATGGCGACAAATTCATCTTGGATGCAGATTGCACTTTGGGTAATCAGGAGCGCGTCGGCCTCGATTACAAAGCTTTGCCACGTGACGTTAAGCCGAACGATATCTTGCTGCTCAACGATGGCTTGATCGTGATGATCGTCGATAGAATTGTCGGCAACGAAATTCACACTACCGTCAAAATTGGTGGCGAACTCTCGAACAACAAAGGCATCAATCGCCAAGGCGGTGGTTTAACCGCCCCGGCATTGACCGCCAAAGACATGGAAGACATCAAGACCGCGATGTCGTTTCAGGCCGATTATGTGGCTGTGTCTTTTCCCAAAAATGCCACGGACATGGAAATGGCGCGCCAGTTATCGAATATCGCCGGTGAGCCATATGGCCACAAGCCGATGATGATCGCTAAAATTGAACGTGCTGAAGCTATTCCCGTATTGCAAGAAATTCTTGATGCTTCCGATGGCATTATGGTGGCACGTGGCGACCTCGCGGTAGAAGTAGGCAATGCCGCGGTACCAGCCTTGCAAAAGCGCATGATCAAAATGGCACGCGCATCGAATAAGCTGGCGATCACGGCAACGCAGATGATGGAATCGATGATAGTCAATGCCGTGCCAACTCGCGCCGAAGTCTCTGACGTGGCGAACGCGGTATTGGATGGTACAGATGCGGTGATGACCTCGGCGGAAACAGCTTCAGGTAAATATCCGATAGAAACAGTAGAGGCGATGGCATCGATCTGCGTGGAAGCTGAAAAGTTTCAAGAATGCAAGCTCGACGCTGATTTCCTGAACCTGACGTTTACCCGGATTGATCAATCAATTGCCTATGGCGCCTTATTCACCGCCTACCATTTGCGCGTGAAAGCGATCGTCGCCTTAACAGAATCGGGCTCCACCGCACTCTGGATGAGCCGTCACAATATTGATATTCCCTTGATTGCATTGACGCCAAGTGTCGCTACCCAGCGTAAGCTTGCCTTGTATCGAAATGTCCAAGCCTTTAAAATGCCGTATTCAAACGACCGCGATGCGGTGTTGAAATCGGTAGAAAACCTTTTGCAAGGCAATGGTGTCGTCACTAAAGGTGACACCATGGTGGTCACATGGGGTGAACCTATGGGGCAGGTTGGTGGCACCAATGCTTTGAAGATCGTCAAATTTGGCGATAACTGATTTTTAATTGTTAATTGTTACTTCGGAGTAAATTATGTCTCTCGTATCTATGCGTCAACTGCTCGACCATGCTGCTGAAAACGCTTATGGTCTGCCTGCTTTCAATGTCAATAATTTGGAACAAATTACGGCAATTATGGAAGCCGCGCATGAAGTCGGCTCACCCGTCATCATGCAGGCATCTGCCGGCGCGCGCAAATATGCGGGAGAGCCTTTTTTACGCCACCTGATCGAAGCCGCAGTTGAAGCTTATCCACATATTCCTGTCGTGATGCATCAAGATCACGGACAATCACCAGCAGTATGTATGGCGGCGATCAGATCTGGTTTTACATCAGTGATGATGGATGGCTCCTTATTGGAAGACGGTAAGAACGTTGCCAGTTACGAGTACAACGTTGAAGTCTCGCGTGAGGTTGTTAAGTTTGCCCATGCCATCGGCGTGACGGTTGAAGCAGAATTGGGCGTACTTGGTTCGCTGGAAACCATGATGGGCGACAAAGAAGACGGTCATGGCGCAGATGGAAAAATGACACGCGAGCAGTTGTTGACTGACGTGACGCAAGCGGCAGATTTCGTCAAGTTAACCCAATGCGATGCCCTGGCAATTGCTATCGGTACTTCGCACGGCGCCTACAAGTTTTCCCGTAAGCCAACCGGCGATATTCTGGCGATCGACCGGATTAAAGAAATCCACGCGCGGATTCCAAACACGCATCTGGTGATGCACGGCTCATCTTCCGTACCACAAGAATTGCTCGAAGAAATTCGTCAGTTCGGCGGTGACATGAAAGAGACTTATGGTGTGCCGGTCGAAGAGATCATCATCGGTATCAAGCATGGTGTGCGCAAGATCAATATCGATACGGATATCCGCCTGGCGATGACCGGTGCGATCCGCCGCTACCTGGCTGAAAACCCAAGTAAATTTGATCCGCGCGATTACCTCAAGCCAGCCCGTGAAGCGGCAAAAATGGTGTGCAAGGCGCGTTTCCTTTCGTTCGGCTGTGAAGGTCAAGCCGGTAAGATCAAGCCTATTCCACTAGAAAAAATCGCTGAACAATACAAAAAAGGCGCATTGGCTCAGGTAGTTAATTAAGGGCAAATTGGCAGAGTAGGGTGCGCCATGCGCACCGCTTACTTCTTTCTCAGCACTATCGAGTAGAAAAATGGTCTCAGCACCGCTGCGCAGCACCCTACGTTTCCCGCTACATCATTCAATATCGTCGTCGTATTATTTTAATTTGTAAGAATAAATCATGTCTGAAAAAACTTTAGTAGGTATCATCATGGGTTCCACTTCCGACTGGGAAGTCATGAAAGAGGCTGCGCAAATCTGCAAGAATTTTGGCATCAGCTACGAAGCCCGCGCATTGTCGGCGCATCGTACGCCGAACGAAGTCGAAGCATGGATCACAGATATGGAGCATCGCGGTTGCCAGGCATTTATCGCTGGCGCTGGCGGCGCCGCTCATCTGGCTGGTGTGGTTGCATCAAAAACCATATTGCCAATTTTTGCCGTGCCGATTCCATCAAAATATTTGAAGGGTCTCGATTCCTTGTTGGCTACCGTACAAATGCCGATGGGCATTCCGGTTCCTACTTTAGCCATTGGCGAAGGCGGGGCAGGTAATGCAGGCTTGGCTGTGGTTGCGATGCTGGCATTGCACGACCTGTCATTGAGAACGAAGCTCATTGAATTCCGTGCCGCGCAAACTGAACGCGTACGCAATGCCAAGTTGCCCGAATTGAATTAAATTGAATTAAGCTAAGGAATAAACATGTCCGGAATACTGGAAACCAATCTGAAATCATTGCCTTTTCTGCACCGTGGGAAAGTACGTGATATTTACGCTGTAGGTGACGACAAATTACTGGTCGTACAAACCGATCGTCTCTCTGCTTTTGATGTCATCCTCGATGATCCTATCCCAAACAAAGGAAAAATTTTGACGTCGATGTCAAATTTCTGGTTCAAGAAATTTGCCGATTTGATGCCTACCCATACCACCGATATTGATCCGGCTTCTGTGGTCTCGCCTGAAGAGCGTGATCAGGTAGAAGGTCGTTCCATCGTCGTGAAAAAACTCACACCTTTGGGTATTGAGTGCATCGTGCGTGGTTACATCATCGGTTCAGGCTGGAAAGATTATCAAAAAACCGGCGCCATCTGCGGCATCACTTTGCCAGCCGGTTTGCAGGAAGCGCAAAAATTGCCAGAAACAATCTTCACGCCATCGACCAAAGCCCCGATGGGCGCGCACGATGAGAATATTTCATTTGCTGAAGCCGAAAAAATTGTCGGTGCCGACATCGCTCGCCAGGTACGTGATGCTGCCATCAATCTGTATAACCAGGCGGCCGAATTTGCGGCAAGCAAGGGCATCATTATTGCTGACACCAAGTTTGAATTTGGTCTCGATGCCAATGGTGTGGTACATCTGATCGATGAAATCCTGACGCCGGACTCATCCCGTTTCTGGCCAGCGGCGAGTTACCAGATCGGTATGTCGCCACCATCTTTCGACAAGCAATTTGTGCGCGACTGGTTAGAGACACAGGATTGGAATAAGAAAGCGCCAGCACCGGCAATACCAGCCGAGGTTGCGCAAGTGACAGCGGATAAATATGCTGAAGCTTTGCGTTTGTTGACCACGTAAGATGCACTAAACTCCCTTCTCCCGCAAGCGGGAGAAGGGCAGGGGATGAGGGTGTTTGAATGGCCCATCTGTTTGATTTTCTAAAACGCTTAAAATCCCTGAGGATACAAGCATTTCGGCAATTTGAATCACCCTCATCCCAACCTTCTCCCGCTAGCGGGAGAAGGGGCTTGAAGCAGGTATCGATGTGTAATTCTCGAACTTTGAGAGACAAGCATCGACTTACCTAGCCACCTGAAAAAACATTAACCGGAACATAAATACGATGAGTGCAACTGCTGCCGACATCCTGCAAGCCGCTGCCTTACTCGAATCTGGCAGCCTGGTCGCTTTCCCGACTGAAACGGTTTACGGCCTCGGTGCAGACGCCGAAAACCCGACTGCGGTGGCAAATATCTATGCCGCCAAAGGTCGCCCGGCCAATCATCCTGTGATTGTGCATCTGGCACCCAAAGGCGATATCAGCTACTGGGCGAAAGATATTCCCGCCGTCGCTAATGCGCTGATCAAGGCATTCTGGCCGGGGCCACTAACCTTGATTTTGAAGCGTGCTGACCATATTCCTGATGCGGTTTCTGGTGGTCAGGATTCTATCGGCCTGCGTTGCCCGTCGCACCCTGTTGCGCAAGCTTTATTGCGTGCTTTTAAAGGCGGCAAGGGCGGGGTCGCTGCGCCATCGGCGAATAAGTTTGGCCACGTCAGCCCGACTACGGCACAACATGTGCTTGACGAATTTGCGCAAGAAACAGGAGATGGCGGATTGATCGCTGCTGTGCTGGATGGCGGGCAAAGTGAAGTCGGCATCGAATCGACGATACTTGATCTGACACGCTTGGCCACGCACGGTCCGGTGCTGCTACGTCCGGGGCATATTTCTGCGAATCAGCTGGCGCAAGTTTTGGGCGTTGTTCCGTCGGCACCCGATGCCGCAGCGCCGCGCGCTTCGGGTACGCTCGACGCGCACTACGCGCCAAATACACCGGTAGTTTTGATCGCAAGCGAAGATCTCGATGAGTGCGTTCAGCAGTTACTGGCAGCAGGCAGAAGCGTGGCACTGATGAGCTATCGAGAGCATGATCAGTCCAACGGCGTTCTGGCCCAACGCCAGTTGCCCAACGACGCAGTCGCCTACGCACACGATCTGTATGCAGGTTTGCGGGAATTGGATCTGGCGCATGCCGAGATCATTTTGGTTGAAGCGCTGCCGCAGGATAAAGCTTGGCAAGGCGTGAATGACCGATTGCAGCGCGCCGCCTTTGATTCTCGTGAAGTTTTGCAGCGATTATTGAAAACCTGAAGTAGCCTGGGCTTAAATCACACTTTATTTAAAAATGAGTTTCATCGTCAAGATAAACAAGGCCAACATCAGGGTTATGGCGTTGGCAATAATGATAGGCCAGGCTTGCAGTAGTACACCATAGGCCAGCCACAAAATGATGCCGCTGACCAGGATCACATACATGCCTAGCGAAACGCCTTCAGCATGTTTGCGCTTCCATGTCATCCAGGCTTGCGGAATAAAGGCGCTGGTCGTCATGCAAGCGGCGATGTAGCCGATTATATCGGCGAAGGGAGAAGTCATATCGGGATTGAAGTGTTCGATTACTTAGAGTGCAAAAGTAGGATTAAGGGCGCAAGAAACGTCCCGAGTGAAAAACCAGTGGCGGCAGCGGAGTAAACTCACAACGCTCAACTTCACCGACAAAAATCACGTGGTCGCCTTCCGGATAACGGCTGCGATTGTGACATTCAAACCAGGCAGAAACGCCATTTAAAATCGGATGTCCGGTGTGCGAGAGGCTATATTCCACGCCTTCAAAACGGTCTTTTTTTCTGCTGGAAAATTGCTCGGCAAGCACAGCCTGATCTGCCGCTAAAATATTCACGACATAGTGAGAATTACCGCTAAACACAGGCATACTTTTCGCCGCATTCGCCAGACTCCACAACACTAAAGGTGGATCGAGCGAGACCGAATTAAATGAACTCGCGGTCAATCCCAAAAAAGTGCCATCGGCCAGACGGGTCGTAATCACCGTCACGCCAGTAGCGAACTGGGACAGGGCGTGACGAAAATGGCTAGTGTCAAATTCGCGCTTTTCAGCGCGTGGTGAGCGAGTGTGCATCTGAGATCCGGATTGAATTTGTGACATTATCCCAGATTTTTCACGGATGGATGTTTGCCTGATGAATTGCTCTGGTTGTTCTAAATTTTAATTTGGGCTATTGAGTTGGCGTGAAATGTGACATTTTTGTTGCAAAAAGCTGCATGTGGTAAACTGGCAGCCTTATTTAAGGCGAAATTCTATTCATAAGTGCTTGATTTTTAATATTATTTAATCAGGATGGACTCCATGTTAAGACAAAATTCCGTACGCTCTTTGCTGGCTACTTTGATATTGCTGTGCATCTCGCTCACTGCAATGGCAGATGGGCGGAATTTTCCTGCGCATGCCAAGCGCGGTGAATTGAGTGTTACCAAGCTTGCCGATCTGGTGATTAATGGCAAAGTTAAACTGACAACGCCTGCGACACGGATGTATAGCGAAGATGGAATGCTGATTACCTCTTCAGGATTAAACGCGGTCAAGGCGCCAGTTAACTACACCGAGAATGAATTTGGCGAGATAGAAACACTCTGGTTATTATCGGTTGAAGAAGCAAAAGTCGCACTGCCAAAAAAACCGGCAAATTAATTTTTATTACAGAAAAGCAGTAGAGAAGAAATTCATGCAAAAAAAAGTATTCATTAAGACCTTCGGCTGCCAGATGAACGAGTATGACTCGGACAAGATGCGCGATGTGTTACAAGCCGCAGAAGGCATGACCAAGACCGATACGCCAGAAGATGCCGACGTTATCTTGCTCAATACTTGCAGCGTGCGTGAAAAGGCCTCTGAAAAAGTATTCTCGGACCTGGGCCGCTTGCGCGAACTTAAACTTCTTAAGCCAGATTTATTGATAGGTGTCGGTGGTTGTGTCGCTTCACAAGAGGGCGCGGCGATCATCAAGCGTGCACCCTATGTTGATGTGGTGTTTGGCCCGCAAACTTTGCACCGTTTGCCGCAATTGATTGGTGAACGTCTTAGCAGCGGCCGTTCACAAGTCGATATTAGTTTTCCCGAGATAGAAAAATTCGATCATTTGCCGCCCGCCAAAGTCGAAGGCGCTACCGCTTTCGTCTCTATCATGGAAGGTTGCAGCAAGTATTGTAGTTATTGCGTGGTGCCTTATACGCGTGGTGAAGAAGTTTCGCGGCCATTTAATGACGTGCTCGCTGAGGTCGCCGGCCTTGCCGCACAGGGTGTCAAAGAAGTCAGTTTGCTGGGACAAAACGTTAACGCCTATCGCGGTGTGATGGATGATGGCGAGATCGCCGATTTTGCCTTGCTGCTCGAATACATCGCTGAATTTCCGCAGATCGAGCGCATCCGTTTCGTGACTAGCCACCCGAAAGAATTTAACCAGCGCCTGATCGATGCTTACGGAAAAATCCCTAAGCTCGCGAACCATGTTTTTCTGCCAGCGCAACACGGCTCAGACCGGATTTTGTCGGCCATGAAGCGTGGCTACACTTCGCTGGAATATAAGTCGGTAGTGCGCCGCTTGCGTGCTGTGCGTCCTGATATCGCGATTTCATCCGACTTCATTGTCGGCTTCCCAGGTGAGACCGATGAAGATTTTAACGCCTTGATGAAGCTGATTGCCGACATAGAGTTTGATAACAGTTTCAGCTTTATCTTCAGCCCGCGTCCAGGTACACCGGCAGCGAACTTAGCTGATGAAACCCCTGCGCCAGAGAAGCTAAAACGTCTACAACATCTGCAAGCCCAGATCGACACGAATACCAAAAAGTACAGCAGCGCGATGATAGGCACTGTGCAGCGTATTTTGGTTGAGGGGCCTTCGGTCAAAGACGTGAATGAGTTGCAGGGACGCAGTGAAAATAATCGTGTGGTGAATTTCCCGGGGGCGAAAGAATTGATCGGCACGCTGGTGAATACGCGCATTACCGAATCTTATAATTACACTTTGCGCGGCGAGCTGGTGGCCTAGTCTTTTTCCATAATATTGAAAATTTAAATCGCCTTATTCAGAGACGAAACTATTAAAAACCGATACCCTTGAAAACCAATACTCCCGTCCCTGTCCTGTACTTCACCCCACAACCGATGGATAACATCCGTCTGGCTCACCTATGCGGGCCATTGGATGAAAATTTACGGCAGATTTCGGCGGCATTGGATCTGAGTATTTTTCGCCGTGGCGATAAGTTTATTGTGAGCGGACACAATGCTGAGCGCGGCCTAGAGTTGTTGGAATATTTTTATTCCATCGCAAAAAAAATCATCTCAATTGACGAAGTGCAACTGGCGCTAGTGGAACAACGCGCTGCCACCAGTTTGAAAAAACTCAGCATCGTGGATAGCAAACCAACGCGGGCCAAGAAGCTTAAAACCGTACTGCCCAAGGCCGAGCTTCTGGTTGATCCTTTAGATGTCGTGCTTGATCCGGATGCAGAACTGGAAAGCCCGATTCTCAAAACCCGGCGCAGCGATCTGCGTGGCCGCACACCGCATCAGAACCACTATCTCAAGGCAATCCTCGAGCATGACATCAGTTTCGGCATTGGCCCTGCCGGTACCGGCAAGACCTATCTGGCGGTGGCCTGCGCAGTCGATGCATTGGAGCGTGATGCCGTCAAGCGCATCGTGCTGACGCGCCCTGCGGTTGAGGCCGGTGAGCGTCTGGGTTTTTTGCCGGGCGATCTGGCGCAAAAAGTCGATCCTTATTTGCGCCCTTTGTACGATGCCCTTTACGATTTATTGGGCTACGATCGCACGCAAAAGATGTTTGAGAAACAGGTGATCGAAATCGCGCCGCTCGCCTACATGCGCGGTCGTACGCTGAATCATGCGTTCGTGATTTTGGACGAGGCGCAAAACACTACGCCAGAACAAATGAAAATGTTCTTGACGCGCATAGGCTTCGGCAGTAAAGCGGTGATCACTGGCGATGTTACCCAGATCGATTTGCAGCGCAACCAAAAAAGCGGATTGATCGACGCTTGCCAGGTGCTTAAGGATGTGCGTGGTATCGCCTTCACGCAATTCTCCAGTGTTGATGTGGTGCGTCATCCGCTGGTTGGGCGGATTGTCGATGCCTACGAAAGCGCCAATGAACTCCATCATCAGCACAATGCGGATATTGGTAACTTGAAACAAGCCACACCTTTACAAAGTACTCATCATGGCCGCAAAAAATAAGCTGACGCTTTCCGTTCAGTATCCAGACCCGCGTTTGCAAACACTCTTGACCCGGCCATTGCTGCGTAAAACTGTTCAGGCTGCCATCTTCTTTCCGGCAGAATTGACGCTGCGTTTTGTAAATGCCGAAGAAGGCCGGTTACTGAATAAAGATTATCGCGGTAAAGACTACGCCACCAATGTGCTGACCTTTGCCTATACCGAAGACAGCGATGCTGAGGTGACGCAGGCAGATATTATTCTGTGTACCGACGTCTTGCAAAAAGAAGCGGCAGAGCAAAATAAATCTATGCTGGAACATGCGCAACATCTGGTGGTGCATGGTGTCTTGCATGCGCAAGGTTATGATCATGAAAGCGATGAAGAAGCGGAAGAAATGGAAGCTTTAGAAATCGAAATTCTTGCGAGCCTGGGTTTGCCAAATCCTTACCATTGATGGTCATGCGCCTTAGCCAAGACATTGTTGTTGACCTACATAGGGAGTAAGAATGACGACACTTGGCCTCAATCATATCAACCTGCGCGCGCATCGCATGCTGCTCGATTCGCTGAAAGATTTCTATTGTGTGGTGCTCGGCTTTCGTCAGGGATTCCGCCCTGAGTTTCCAAGTTTTGGTTATTGGTTGTATGCGCAAGAAACTGCGCTGATTCACCTTTCTGAAGCCAAGCCAAATGAAGAGCGCATGCTGCACAATGACAGCTACCTGGATCATGTCGCCTTTTCATGTAGCAAGTTGGCCGAAGTAGAGCAGAACCTGCAAGTGCATGGCATAGCTTATCGAAAAGTGCTGGTACCTTCGACAGAACAAGTACAGTTATTTGTCCAAGATCCCGCAGGAAATAAAGTGGAATTAAATTTCGCATCGGCTGGCGAATGATGCATCCAAAAACCTAGGCAATACGCCGCGCAAGAACGTAAATTATTCCACCCATGACTTCAGACGAACCTATCCTACCCTCACTCCCGCCTTATCCAGGTATTCAATTTAGTAAAATTTGTCTTGTCACTTCTTTGGCAGATGCCGAGCTTGCCCATGCCGCCATGATGGGCGCCGATATGATCGGTTTTGATACTGAATCCAAGCCCATATTTTTTAAAGGGCAAACTTCAGACGGTCCGCATCTGATTCAACTGGCGACCGACACACAGGTGTTTCTGTTTCCTGTTGTGCAGACTTCGTATACGGAAGCTGCCAAAGCAGTGCTTGAATCGAAGCAGATATTGAAGGTGGGATTTGGCCTCGGTGACGATAATAAGCGCCTGCATGCCAAACTTGGTATTACACCAGTAAATGTCTTGGACTTGTCGCGCGTCATGCGGGAAAGCCGGCATAGAGAGATGGGCGCGAAAGCGGCCGTGGCGAAATATTTTGGCATGAAACTGCAAAAATCTAAAAAGACCTCGACCTCAAACTGGGCCGTGGCGAAACTCAGCGAACGGCAAATGCAATATGCCGCTGACGATGCGCAAGTGGCTTTGTTGGTGTATCGTGAATGGCTAAGAATAAAGAGTGAAATTAATCTTGAGGTCAAAGTCGATATCAAAGATGAATGACATATTTGAACTTTTATCCATAGCCCTGGTCTGAGTTTGCAGTTTGAGTTTGAGTTTCAACCCAGTCATCCAAATTACATTTTTCAAGAGGTAAAAATGCGTTTATCAAATAAGTTTCTTGTCGTAACTGCTGCGGGCTTGTTGAGTATGTTTTGTGGCATTGGTATGGCTAAGGCCGATGGCTTGGCAGATCTGAAGGCTGCCTTGGTACGTTTGCAAGGGCAGGCGCCACTCAAGGCAACCATAGAGGCAAAGACCTGGAGCCGTCAGGGCGAAGGTAAAGAGCTGGAAGAAACCAATGGTTTGGCGAATGTGGCAATTGACGATGGCGCGCGCGGTTTGCAAGTGCTTTACAGCAAAGAAATGTTGTCACGCCTGGAAGTTGAAGAGCATGCCAAGGAAAAAAATCCAAAAACTAAAACCCCTACCTTGTCCGCTTTTAAAGAGTTCAACTCAACTGAATTACGTCCAATGATCTCCGCCTCTGGCAGCATGCTCAGGGCATTGGAGAAACACGTATTAAAAAGTGAGAAAACAGAAAACTATAATGGCAAGCCTGCACGTTTGCTCAGCTTCGATTTTCCGATTGAAAAGTTGCCCGAAGAAGCCCGCAAGTATGTCAAAAAATTTGAAGGTAGCCTGGATATCTGGATCGCCGCAGATGGCACGCCTTTGGCCAGTCGCGCCATACAAAATATGTCTGGCCGCGCTTTTGTCGTGGTGAGTTTTGACCAAAAAAATGAAAGTGAGTCGGTCTACAATCAGGTGGGTGATAGATTGGTTACTGTCCGAAAAGAAACCAAAAATAGCAGCTCTGGTATGGGCGAAAAAGGCGAGAGTAAAGTCGTTAAGACACTGCAAGTTCAAACTTAAATTTTGATAGCGAAGCTTTTTAATGAGCCAACTAAAGAATTTCCAATCACGGCTGTTGAGCATTGCGGCCGTCTTTTTTCTTCTCACCAGTTTCACTACTTTAGCTGTTGCCCAATCGGTCGCGTTTACTTTTGATGATGGCCCAAATCTGGCAGAAACACCGCGCCTGAGTCCGCAGCAGCGCAATGCCGCAATGCTGGCGGCATTAGCCAAACATAATGTCAAGGCCGCGCTGTTCGTTACGGCAGGAAATGGCGCCAATCAAGCGGTGGGTCTAGCATTAGCTCGGGCATGGGGGCAAGCCGGGCATGCGCTCGGTAACCACACCATGACACATCCAGACCTGAATAGCGCCAGCATCAGCCTCACGCAATATCAGCAAGAAATTCTTGATTGCGACAAAATTATCAGCATGCTGCCAGGCTATCAAAAATGGTTTCGTTACACTTATTTGCGTGAAGGGAATACAGCAGAAAAACGCGATGGCATGCGCACGTTCTTGCAACAGCAAGGCTATCGCAATGCGTATGTGAGTCTGGATACCAGCGACTGGCGTCTGAATGAAAAATTGATCGAGGTCTTGAACAAGCATAGTGACAAGAACAATGACGCCGACATCACTCCGATTAAGCATGCCTACCTCGCTCATGTCAAACAAAGGGCGCTGGCGTATCGCGCGCTTTCGCAACAACTGCAGGGGCGAGATATAGCGCAAGTGATGTTGATGCATCACAATTTGATTAATGCGCTGTGGCTGGATGATGTGATCACCATGTTTAAGGAAATGGGCTGGAGCATTACGACGCCGAGTGCGGCGTTTGCCGACACTGTGTATCAGTTGATCCCAGAGCGCGCGGCGCCTGGACAAAGTCTGTTGCTATCGATGGCACGTTCTCTTGGCCTGGGTAAATTTGAAGGATGGGCGCGGTTGGTCGATGATGGCGATTTTGAGATTGAAGCATTGAAAGCGCATGGCTTGTAAGCAGTATCAAGCTGTCTGGGAATAAATGCCCAAGAATGCTGGCAATTGACTGGGTAATTCGCCTATCATGAACACAAAAATAACTTGTATGCATTTCATCGGAATTAGTAACTTCTAACAGGAACCACATGACTACTGCAAACTCTCTTTCACTCAATGCGAGCGAGCGCTACAACAAGATTTCCATCGGCTTGCACTGGTTCATGGTTTTATTGTTGATCGCCGTATATGCAACCATGGAGTTGCATGAATTTTTTCCTAAGGGAAGTGCTCCGCGCAAGGCTTTGTTGACGTGGCACTTTATGCTTGGTCTTTCTGTATTGGCGTTTGCCATCACGCGACTGGTGGTTCGCCTTAAAACGACCCGCCCGGCCATCATCCCGGCGCCACCTGCGTGGCAAGAAATACTCGCCAAGAGCATGCAAGTCGCCCTGTATACCTTGATGATTTGTATGCCGATAGCGGGCTGGTTGGTGCTGAGTGCCGCCGGAAAAACTATTCCGTTTTTTGGTCTAGAGTTACCAGCTTTGATCGGTCAAAATAAGGAACTGGCTGAGCGTATCGTAGAGGTACATGGGACTGTGGGTAATGTCGGCTATTTCCTCATCGGCCTCCATGCTCTTGCTGGCCTGTACCACCATTACTTCATGAAGGATAATACGCTAAGACGTATGTTGCCATAACTGAGGTTTTCCATTTGCTCACAACTCCTGATGGTTTTCATTGGGAATTGTCAGCTGATGGAAAATCTCGGATTAATAGTCAGCAATCAGCCAGTCTTTTCCTATTCTGCGTTTTTTATATTCACAATGGAATTCTCAATACGGCATTTTCCGTGGTTAGGTATAGTACATTCTTGGCATCTACTGCTACGCCATTAATGTCACCAAATCTTCCAGGAAGATCACCAAGTACGACTCCCCCGGTTTCTTGAGTCCCTGCCAGCGTTGTAATAACGCCTGTTGAACTGATTTTGCGAATGAGTTTGCCATCAACTACGTAGATATTACCGGAGTGATCTGCCGTTATCGAACCAAAGATGCTGGAACTTTCCGCCAGGGTTGTAACAATTCCCGCCGAGGTGATTTTACGAACTCCTTGGTTCCAATCGGTGACATAAAGGTTGCCATTGTTATCCACCGTTATGTTGCTTGGCTGGTAGAACCTGGCGGCGCTACCGATGCCGTCGGCAGATCCAAATGCCACGGAAGTACCGGCCAACGTCATCACCTGCCCCGCTGGGCTGATCTTGCGAATGGAATGATTTTGTGAATCGGCTACGTAGAGGTTACCAGACACATCCACCGTCACATCGCCTGGGAGGTAAAATGTGGCAGCTGCACCGAGACCGTCTGCCGATCCATATACCCCAACACGTCCGGCAAGCGTTGTCACCTGCCCAGCCGGGCTAATTTTGCGGATAGTATGATTCTCTCGATCTGCGACATAAACATTCCCGCTCTTGTCCACGGCAATACCGTTTGGTCCATTAAAAGAAGCTGCTGCGCCCATGCCGTCTGCCGAACCACGAACTCCAGTTGTTCCCGCTAACGTTATTACATCGCCATTTGAGCTGATCTTGCGAATGGCTCCGTCATCAATAACGTAGACATTACCTGTTTCGTCAGCAGCCACGTCATGTGGTGCATTAAAACTTGCTTTCCCGCCGATACCATCCAATGTGTCATAGTGTCCTATCGGTCCGGCCAGTGTGCTCGAATGCCCGGCAGTTGAGATCTTGCGTATGCTGTGATTAACGGTATCAGTCAGATAGACGTTGCCTGATACATCTGAAGCCACGTCTTGAATATAGTCATTGTTGGGAAACGTGGACTGGACGAGGTCGGATTGCATCGAATAGGTTAATTTGTCAATCGAACGGATTATACGAATTGTTGGCTGAATAGTAGTTATTTGATGACTGAATTCTAGTACGCTGTCGGCTACATAAACATTACCAATAGCATCAACACTAATGCTAGTTGGAAAACTAAAGCGCGTATTTTCGCTATTGCCGTCTGAGTAGAACGAACTACCGGCAACTCCAGCAAGGGTCACCACATTTCCATTGGTATTAATTTTTCGGATAATGTAATTTTGGGCGTCAGCCACATAGAGATTACCCACCGCATCAATTGCGACACTGCGCGGACTATGAAAACTGGCGTTTAAACCAATGCCATCCTTTGATCCGCTGACACCTGCTGTGCCAGCCAGCGTTGTCACCCACCCCATAGAATTTATTTTGCGGATCGTGTGATTACTTGTGTCCGCTACATAAATATTACCCAGACTATCTATCGTCACGTCATATGGGGAACTGAATCTTGCCGCTTCACCGATACCATCCATCGCCCCTTCTACCGTGGCGCGACCGGCCAGTGTCGTTACAAGACCGCTTGAAGTGATTTTCCTGATTGCGTGATTGTCGGTGTCTGCTACATAAATAGTCCCCGTTCCGTCCACTACCAATCCATGTGGTTTGTTAAACCGCGCTGATCTCGCCATACCATCAGCCCAACCACTGACACCAGCAACTCCGGCCAGCGTGGTCACTATTCCAGTCGTACTAATCTTGCGAATAGTGTGGTTTTCAGTATCTGCCACAAAAACATTCCCTGCAGTGTCAACAGCGATTCCTTGTGGAAAACTGAACCTTGCAGCGGGGCCAAAGCCATCCGTGTTGCCCGCACCCCAAACACTTCCAGCAAGCAGTGAGATACTGGTAAATTTTAATCGTGCACCCTCACTAATTACACGACCAGAAGGTGTGCGCACTTCCACGCTCCAAATGCTGTTGGCATCGGTTGGCAGAATATTTACGACTGTGTAATTCGCTGACGTTGCACCGACAATATCCAACCCATCGCGTTTCCATTGAAAACTCAACAGCGTATCAGCACTGGCGATCACTGAAAAACTTGCTGACCCACCGACAAAAACAGCTTGGTTTGATGGTTGAACGAGAATTGTAGGTGTTTTTGGTGAGGTTTGCCCCTCTTTGTCTGTGCTTCCTCCGCCACAAGATGCAAGACCAAAGCTCAACGCGACAATCAAACTTATCCAACTTCCGGGAGATTTAAATTTACGGTGTTTGATTTTCAAAATGATTCCAAAAGTTGAGCAAATGACATATGCGAACGAATTTCATGAAGGTAGCCTCGGAGAGGTACGATCTTAAGTTATTTTTATGTAATTGGAAACATAAATTGTTTTTTTGAACTTTCTGTAAGTCGTTAAATAATGCATGTGGTTCGAGTTTGGCTTTGATTTTTTGTACTTGAGTGGAAAGTATATTTTCAGCCTGTTTATTTGGGCCGAAACCCGCATGGGGTAAGCGCTTTGAGCCTCGCACTTTTTGAGAAATTTATTTTGCTTCAGACGTAAAAAAGCCAGATCGCGCATGACGCGATCTGGCTTTTTTTAATGGATGCATACTTAGTTCTTGAAACGCGCCTCGGCAATGCGGTCTGCCACTACGCTAGTTGGCAAGCCTTCGCTGTCGGCTCTGGCGAAGATCTCTGCCAGCGTGTCGCCGATGCGGCGTACATGCGCTACCATGCCGTCTTCTGGCGTGTTGTTGTACTCGTAGCACACCTTGATGATGCCGCCGGCGTTGATGACGAAATCCGGTGCGTACAGGATGCCTTTTTGGCGGCAAACTTCACCCATATCGGCCGTGGCCAACTGGTTGTTGGCACCACCTGCGACGATCTTGGCTTTCAGGCGTGACAGCGTATCTGGATTCAAGGTCGCGCCGAGTGCGCATGGTGCGTAGATGTCGGCTTGGACGTCGTAGATGTCGTTGATGCCAACTACTTCTGCGCCCAACTCTTCTTGCGCGCGCTTGAGTGCGGCTTGATCAATATCGGCAACGATCAACTTGGCACCAGCCTCATGCAATTGGCGCGCGTAGTCGTAACCAACATTGCCCAGGCCTTGTAGTGCGACTACCAGGCCATCCATTGTGTCGCGTTTCAGGTGATGCTTGACCGCAGCCTGCGCGCCGACGAAGCAGCCGAGCGCGGTGTATGGTGATGGATCGCCATGGTCGCCCAAGCCTGCGACATACTTGGTTTTGTTGGCGACATACGCCATATCGGCAGTGCTGGTGCCGACGTCTTCTGCCGTAATATAACGGCCGCCGAGGCGCTCCAGGGCTTCGCCCAGGGCTTCAAACAGGGCAGGCGTTTTGTCAGTTTTTGGATTGCCGATAATCACGCTCTTGCCGCCGCCGATAGGCAGGCCAGCCACCGCGTTTTTATACGTCATGCCGCGCGACAGGCGCAAGGCATCGCGCAGCGCTTCGGCTTCAGTCGCATAGTTCCACATACGGCAACCGCCCATGGCAGGGCCTAGCTTGGTGTTATGTACGGCGATAATGGCTTTGAGGCCGGATTTGGCTTCTGAGGCGAACACTACTTGTTCGTGGTTGTCAAAATTGATTTCGTTAAATACAAAAGCGGTCATGCTTATGGCTCCGCGCGGTGAGATCTCGCTTTGCCTGATAAGGCTAGGGCGAATAAAACCCGCATAAAAAGTTGAAAAAGTTGAAAAAGAGTAAATGGTGAAACGGGAAAAGCAGGTAAAGCTCAGTCTGGCGGCGGGTTGATGCTGGCAGACTTAGGTTGCAATGATTGTGTCACGCGGTGGGAAGTATACGGGATAGGGGGGCTAAACTCAACCGCAGCGGGGGATAGTTAATGTTTTGAAAATTACTTGAATAAGACGGTACAGAAGGGGGCGCCGTGCGCACCAATGGTTCAAGATCAACAGCGGTAATTTTTGTAGACTATCGGTTTGAACGGTGCGCACGGCGCACCCTACGGATACGTACTACACTGGCACATCATTGGTGGCTATTTTGACTAGGATCAAATCTTCAAGGTGAATATTCTGTCAATATCTGCTAAAAATCTAACGAAAGCCTATGCATGAATGAATTGCCGCAAACCAATGAAGACCTGATCATCAACGTGGTGTATGACGACATTGTGATTGGGCAAACGGCCACCCAGACCAGGACGCTGACCGGGGAGGATATCCGGGCGTTTGCGATTGTTTCTGGTGACGTCAATCCAGCGCATCTGGATGCCGACTATGCCGCGCACAGTTTGTTTCATGGTGTGATCGCGCATGGCATGTGGGGTGGGGCGTTAATCTCGACGGTGCTAGGAACACAATTGCCCGGCCCCGGCACGATTTATCTTGAACAGGATCTGAACTTCGTTAAACCTATCCGCATAGGCGACACGCTAACAATTTCGGTGGTGGTGGTTAGCAAAGACGATGAAAAAAAACATGTCTCGCTGGATTGCCTGATCACTAATCAGCACAGTGAAAAAGTCGTGTTTGGCAAAGCGCATGTCATTGCGCCTACCGAGCACGTTAGCCGTCATCGCACGCGCCTGCCAACCATGGCGATGTTTGATCTTGGTGCCCGTCAGGAGGCGTTGCTAATGAGTGTGCGCGATTTGGCGCCGATACGTTGCGCCGTGGTTCACCCGTGTGATACTGAATCGCTGCTCGGCGCATTGGATGCCGCCAAGCAGGGCTTGATTATTCCAGTGCTGGTCGCACCGATTACGAAAATTACCTCTGTCGCAAAAGCGGCCAATTTAGATCTTAGTGGCATTGAAATAATCGATGTGCCGCATAGCCATGCCGCTGCAGAAAAAGCCGTGCTGATGGCGGCTGCCGGAGAAGTGGAAGCTTTGATGAAAGGCAGTTTGCATACCGATGAACTGATGACTGCCGTCGTGCAATGCCCTGGCTTGCGTACCAAGCGCCGGCTCTCGCATGTGTTTCACCTTGATGTCCCGATGTACCACAAAGTATTGCTGTTGACGGATGCGGTACTCAATATCGCACCGACCCTGATGGAGAAAAGTGACATCTTACAAAACGCCATCGATCTGGCGCACGCATTAAATATCAGCGAGCCAAAGGTGGCGATTTTATCGGCGGTGGAAACGATAACTCCGCAAATCGCCTCGACTGTCGATGCAGCTGCCTTGTGCAAGATGGTGCAAAGAAAGCAGATTACCGGTGCGCTGGTCGATGGCCCGCTGGCTTTTGATAATGCCATCTCTGCTGTCGCTGCCCAGATCAAGGGAATCGAATCTTCAGTTGCCGGACAAGCCGATATTTTGATGGTGCCAGACATGGAGTCGGGCAATATGCTTGCCAAGCAACTTGAGTATCTCGCCGGTGCCTCAAGTTGTGGTGTGGTGCTGGGTGCGCGCGTGCCTATCGCCTTGACTAGCCGTGCCGATAGTGCAGCATCGCGCGTCGCTTCTGCCGCACTTGCCAAGCTGCTGGCGCATCAATACCGCAGCTTGATGCCATGAGTGTATCCGCTGATGCCATCCTGGTGATTAATGCGGGATCTTCATCGATTAAATTTGCCTTATATCCGCGAACGGAAAAGCCAGGTGTCGCGGCATTAATGACGGGGGCGATCGAAGGGCTCGCGCCCGGCGAGGCGGTAAACATCAGCATAAAAAATGCCCAGAAAAATACCTCGACCAAGCTTCAGCTTCAGGTGAGTGAGCTGAGCAAGTTTGATGATGCGCTGGCAGCACTGCGTAACTTGATCACACAACAGAGCACGGGCATGAAGCTGGTTGCGGTGGCGCACCGCATCGTCCATGGCGGCGAGCGTTATGCCGATTCGATTATTGTGGATGATGATGCACTAGCTTATTTGCAGACACTTATCCCTCTCGCCCCTTTACATCAAGCGCATAATCTGGCGGGCTTGATAGGCTTTGCCAAGGCCTATCCCGGTGTGCCACAGATCGCCTGTTTTGATACCGGCTTTCATCAAGATCTACCAGATCTTGAGCGGACGCTACCTCTGAATAAATCCTTGCGTGATCAGGGCATGCGGCGTTTTGGCTTTCATGGTTTGTCGTACCGGTTTGTGGCGGCACGTATGGCAGAAAAATCACCACGCGCAAATCAGCGCATGCTGATGGCGCACCTGGGCAATGGCGCTAGTCTCTGTGCGACCTTAAGCGGCAAGAGCCATGCAACGAGCATGGGTTTCTCTACACTGGATGGCTTGATGATGGGCACGCGCTGCGGCGCGCTTGATCCCGGCGTATTACTGTATTTGTTGAATCAGGGCTGGGATAGCAAGAAACTAGAAACAACTTTATATCAAGATTCCGGCCTGCTCGGCGTTTCTGGTATTTCGGCTGATATGCGCAGCCTGCGCGCCAGCACCGATGAAGCGGCGGCATTTGCCATTGCCTTGTTCACGCATAAGTTGATACGTGAATGTGGCGCTTTGATTGCCTGCATAGGAGGGATCGATGTGTTGGCATTTACTGGCGGGATAGGCGAACATGATGCTGTATTGCGCCAGCAAACCTGCCAGGCCTTAGCTTATCTGGGAGTGCAAATCGATGAGGCACTCAACAAAAAAGCCATAGGCACTGAAATGATGGCGATACATGCGCCATCGAGTCTGGTGGGAATATGGGTAGTGCCGACTGATGAAGGGTCAGTGGCACTGTCAGATGCGATGGCGTTAATTTAATACTGACTAAGTATTCATCGATGATGTTCTTCAGCCCGGCGGTAGTACGCCTTCTTGGCACGCTCAACACAGTTATTTTTCAAATACGTATTTTCCTGGTGCGCTTCCAAATTGTTTTGTCTCTTGCGGCGGCTTGGCCTTAAGCTTTGTCGCGCTTGATTTTCGCGCTAACCATTTTTGCCAATGCAGCCACCAGGAACCCAGTTCGGTAGTTGAATCGTGCAGCCATTTTTCTGGATCCTGTTTATGAATGCTTGCTGTGTTCAAGAGAAATTGATAGTGTCGGTTCGGGTGGCCGGGTTCTGAAACTATGCCTGCATTATGGCCGCCAGACGACAGGACAAAATCGACCGGAGCATCAGTTAAGGAGAAAATTTTAAACACTGAACGCCACGGAGAGACATGATCGTGTGCGGTTCCCACAACGAACATAGGGACACGGATGTCACGCAAAGAAACCTTGCTTCCATTGACTTCATATCGGCCTTCGGCCAAGTCATTGTGTAGAAACAGATGTCTTAGATATTCGCTATGCATGCGGTAGGGCAAGCGTGTGGTGTCGGCGTTCCACGACATTAAATCGTTGGGCGAATTGCGTATGCCTAGCTGATATTCGCGCATGATCTTTGACCAGACCAAGTCGCGGGAATTGAGCAATTGAAATGATTTTGCCATCTGGGCGCCATCCAGATAACCATGTTCCCACATTTGCGCATCAAGCATGGCTAACTGGCTTTCGTCAATGAACAAACCTAGTTCGCCAGGCTCGCTAAAATCCGTTTGCGCTGCCAGTAAAGTAATGCTTTTAATCGCCGGGATGGAGTGCGCCGATTTCTTCTCGGCGCCATTTGTCAGTGCCGCCATGCCGATAGACAAGAGCGTGCCGCCAAGGCAATAGCCGACTGCGTGTACCGGTCTTTCTTGTGTGACGCGTGCTATTTCAGCCAGTGCGGAAAAAAGACCGCTGTCGAGGTAATCCTGCATCCCTAAATCGCGATCTTCCGCGCCTGGATTTTTCCAGGAGATCATAAACACGGTATGGCCTTGTTCGACCAAAAACTTTACCAAGGAATTATGCGGCGACAGATCAAGTATATAAAATTTCATGATCCAGGAAGGAACGATCAATATAGGTTCGGCAAACACTTTTTCGGTTCGCGGTGAATACTGTATGAGTTCGATCAACTCATTTCGAAAGATAATTTCGCCAGGCGTTATCGCAACATCGCGCCCGGGTTGATACATGGTTTCCTTGGCATTTATTTCTGCCGCGTGTTGCGGATAGAGATCGTGTATCCAGTTTTTCGCACCTGAGATTAAATTTTGACCACCAGTATCGACAGTTGCGCCTATCACTTCGGGATTGAGCCACGGGTAATTCGAGGGCGATGCCATATCAAGGATTTGCCTGGACATGAAATTGACGACATTCTCATGGTGCGCAGAAACACCGCTGACCCCCGTGCTTGCCTGTTGGACGAGTTGCTGGTTTTGCAGAAAAGCGCGGCTTATTGCATTAAAGGGCCAGGTGGCCCAATCTTTATGGGTGAAGCGCGTATCTTTTCTATCGTTCGCCTGAGAATTTTCCGGTGCTCTTTCGTGCAATAGTTCTTGATGAAAGCTGAGCCAGCCAGTTGCTTGCTTTTGTAACGTGCTTAATATTTCGATTTGTTTACCAGGGGAAATAGCAAAATGGATGGCCCAATCCGACCATGCCTGCATCACGCTGACCGGCGAAATGCCCCCGGTCATTTCGGCAATCATAGAATGTATTGCCATATCAAGCGGGTTGACCTGGGCTTCGTCACCCGTCAGCTCGCAAATGTGATGGGGCGCGCCAGTGCTCTTCGTAGTCGCCAGGTTTGATTTATTGGTCTTCATCTGCGCATTCCCCAGTGTAATGTTGCCTATTGTGGCAAACAATTTCACATGCTGAATTGACGCTGGTCAAATTAGTTCACGATGGCGTGTGCACGCACAAAGCGGACGCCACAATTCTGACCAAGATGGTGCTTTTTATTATTGCAGTCAATGAAAAATTCCAGGAAAAAAGAATTTATTTTCCTGTTTTTCGTATTGATCTCTTCGTTCAATTAATGCACATCATGAAGAATGGTGAACGAAAAAAAACAGACTGATTGCAAACGGTCAAGTGTTGGTCGTGAAGGATAAAAATCACCCCATTGCTGATGTTTCACATTCTACAAAGAGGACGTTCGTTGGACAGTCGCTATAAGAGCCAATGGTGTGAAAAGTCAAAGCCCACAACAATAATCCATATGACTAGCCCTGCTATATCAGCAAGATTGAGGCAGTGGCATCTCGTTTTTACATATGAGATACCTGCGGATATAAGCCAAATCAAATTCAGAAGCACGAAGACAAAAAGGACGGGGAGAGCAGTAATTCCCCAAATAATCGGGTCGCCAGTACCGGCACTTGGAATATTTGCAAGTTCAGGATGAGCCCAAAGTGGTATCGAAAAAAATAAATAAACGAGACTTCCCAGAATATTGGTTGAGAGTTTTATTGCGCACTTTATATTTATGAATTTGGAGTTATGTGGCATCTTTGATCTTTCAATGAGTCTATATGAAATCGCCGAACGCAGCCCTATGCAATAAACGCGGCAGTGACTGGCGAAACCAGTGTCCAACCAATAGCCTGGTAGAGGAACCGGCCCTGCTCCGTGGCGACCAATACGCCAACGCTTGCCTTTTGGGCGATGGA